>JALSIX010000017.1 GCA_026989655.1 Caldilineaceae bacterium | reverse complement strand
CCACCCCAGCAGACATGCACGTGCACTCAGGGCCCCTCAGGGCATACCTTGCCACTCTCCAGTTGTTAATGTGCCACCCTCAACGCCCAGGAAAAACCCCAGACGCAAGCATACACTCTACCACCCCACACCCCACCCTGTCAAATCCGCAGATCGGCTGGATCTTCCGGGAAAAGGTGGGGGCCGAATGGCCTGGAGACCACACCCATGGGTGGAGTCTCCAGAGGACTTCCTCGTCCTGCACCCCTGATCTTACTACCGGTTCCCCGGGGTGTCAAGAATGGCCGTGCACCGTTTTCTCCGCTCACCCGATCAGCAGCAGGGGAGCGTCCTGTTCCACCCGCTGGCCCGGCGAGACCTCCACCCGACGGACGACGCCCCCCCGCAGGGCCCGGATCTCGTTCTCCATCTTCATGGCCTCCAGGATGATCAGGGGCTGATCCTCCACCACCTGCTCGCCCTCCTTCACCAGCACCTTCACCACCAGGCCCGGGATGGGCGCCTTGACCAGCAGCTCTCCCTTGGGCGCCGCGGTCATCCGCCGGCCGAGGTTCATCCGTCGGGTCCGCTCATCCTCTACCTGGACCACGTACTGCTCCCCCTGGAGGGTGACGACATAGCCCTGGCGGGCCTCCTCCACCAGGATCTCGTAGCTCCGGCCGTTCACCAGGACGCTGTAGAGCTCCGGCGTCCCCACCTGGTGGAGGTCCACCTCCATGGAACGGCCGTCCACCCACACCTGGCCGTTCTCCACCTGGATCTCGTACTCCCGGTCCCCAATCTGCGCGTAGTATCTCACCAGCGCCCTCCCATGGCACGGACACGGCCGGCGAGCTTCCACCAGGGCGTGGAGCCGTCGGCCCTCTCCCCGCCGATGTGCACGGCCCGACGTCCTGCCTCGTGGGCCACCAACGTGGCCACCAGGGCCGCGATCCGGCCGTGCTCCTCGCTGCCCCGGCCCTGGCCCTGGAGCCGCCTCCGCTCCACGTATCCGGTGTCGAAGGTGCCCCAGATGAACTCCGTGCTGTCCATCACCTCCTGGTGGAAGGGAATGGAGGTCTTGATGCCGCCGATGCGGTACTCGCTCAGGGCCCGACGCATGCGCAGGATGGCCTCCGCCCGGGTCTCGCCCCAGACCACCAGCTTGGAGACCAGCGGATCGTAGTGCAGGCTGACCTCGTAGCCCCGGTACAGGGCACTCTCCACCCGGACGCCGGGACCGGTGGGCTCCTTCAGGTAGGTCACGGTGCCGGTGTTGGGCATGAAGTTGCGGAAGGGATCCTCCGCGGTGATCCGACACTCGATGGACCAGCCCTTCGGGCGGATGTCCTCCTGGCGGTAGCGCAGGCGGCGGCCGGCCGCGATCGCGATCTGCTCCTTGACGATGTCCACCCCCGTGACCATCTCGGTGACCGGATGTTCCACCTGCAGGCGGGTGTTCATCTCCAGGAAGTAGAAACGGTCCTCGGCCACGTCGTAGATGAACTCCACCGTGCCCGCGTTCACGTAGTCCACCGCCTGGGCCGCGGCGATGGCGATCCGCCCGATCTCCTGGCGGGTGCTCTCGTCCACCGCGACGCTGGGCGCCTCCTCGATGAGCTTCTGGTGGCGGCGCTGGATGCTGCACTCCCGCTCGCCCAGGTGAATGGTGTGGCCGTATTGGTCGGCCAGGACCTGGACCTCGATGTGTCGGGCCACGGGGATGTACTTCTCCAGGTAGACCTCGTCGTTGCCGAACGCGCCCAGGGCCTCCCGTCGGGCCGCGCCCAGGGCGCGGGTGAAGTCCCCCGGATCGTGGACCACCCGCATGCCCTTGCCCCCCCCGCCTGCAGTGGCCTTGATCATCAGGGGGAAGCCGATGCGCAGGGCCTCGGCCCGGAGCTCCTCGTCCGACAGGCCCCGCTCCGACCCGGGCACGATGGGCACACCGTTGCGGCGCACCGTCTCCCGGGCGGTCAGCTTGTCGCCCATCTTGGCGATGGCCTCGGGGCTGGGCCCGATGAAGGTGATGCCCGCGTCCTGGCAGGCCGCCGCGAACTCCGGGTTCTCCGCCAGGAAGCCGTAGCCCGGGTGGATGGCATCCACCTCCGCCCGACGGGCCACGTCGATGATGCGGCCGATGTGCAGGTAGCTCTCCCGGCTGGACGCGGGCCCGATGCAGTAGGCCTCGTCCGCGTAGCGGACGTGGAGCGCGGTTCGGTCCGGCTCGGAGAAGACGGCCACCGTGGAGATGCCCCGCTCCTCGCAGGCCCGGAGCACCCGGACCGCGATCTCCCCTCGATTGGCAACCAACACCTTCTTGAACATGGCGTGTCCCTGGGTGCTGTGGATCGGCGGCTCAGCCGGTGGGGCCCTCCACGCCCCGGCGGTGGACCCGGGCCACCGCGTAGATCCGGTGCCCGGCAGCTACCGGCAGGGCCGGCAGGGCCACCTCCTCGTGCCACTCGCCGAAGTGAGGGTCCGTGGGCTCCAGGACCAGGCGCCGAAAGCGACTGACGGTGACGCCCGTGACCGGACCGATGCCGCCCGGATAGCTGTCCTCCAGCAGGCCCCGGAGGTGGACCAGGCCGGCCATGGATCGGGTCTCCCAGGTGCCATGGGGCAGGGTCCCGTCCGCCTGGGGCGCACAGGTGACCCGGATGACCACAGGGCCGCAGTCGACGGCCAGGATCCCGTGTTGCTCGGGGCCATATTCCAGCGCGGCCTCGACGACGATGCCCCGGAACGCGTAGAGGCCGACCCCCAGACGGACCAACCGACCGGGCCGGCGAGCCTCGAAGACCGTGTACCAGAACTCGGCCTCCGGATCCGGCAGGAGGACCCCACCGTCCAAGACCAGGGAGAGGGGCTGCCCCTGGTGCAGCGGGGGATGGCCCATCCGGTCCAACTGGGAGCTGGGCAGCTCGAACTCGATCTCGGGCAGGGGCATGGAGACCTTCCTACAGCGGGATGTTGCCGTGCTTCTTGGGCGGCAGCTCCGCGCGCTTGTTCTGGAGCATCTCCAGCGCGTTGATCAGCCGCGGGCGGGTCTCTCGGGGCTCGATGACGTCGTCGATGTAGCCGGCCGAGGCCGCCACGTAGGGGTTGGCAAAGCGTTCCCGGTACTGCTGGACGAGCTCCTCCCGCCGGGCCACCGGATCCGGGGCCTGGGCCAGCTCTCGGCGGAAGATCACGTTCACCGCGCCCTCCGGCCCCATGACCGCGATCTCCGCGCTGGGCCAGGCCAGCACCAGGTCCGCGCCGATGTGGCGCGGGTTCATCACACAGTACGCGCCCCCGTAGGCCTTGCGCACGATGACGGTGAGCTTGGGCACCGTGGCCTCCGCGAAGGCGTACAGGAGCTTGGCCCCATGGCGGATGATGCCGCCGTGCTCCTGGTTCAGGCCGGGCATGAAACCGGGGACGTCCTCGAAGACGATGAGGGGCACGTTGAAGGCATCGCAGAAACGCACGAACCGGGCGGCCTTCTGGCTCGCGTCCACGTCCAGCACACCCGCCAGGACGGCCGGCTGCTGCGCGACGACGCCCACAGGGCGCCCTCCCAGCCGGGCGAACCCCACCACGATGTTCATGGCCCAGTGTTCGTGGACCTCCAGGAAACGGCCCTGGTCCACCACCCGCCGGATGACCTCCTTCATGTCGTAGGGCTTGGTGGGGCTGTCCGGCACCAGGGTGTCCAAGGCCTCGTCCTCCCGCAGGGGGTCGTCCCCGGTGGGCTGGACCGGGGGATCCTCCAGGTTGTTGCCCGGCAGATAGCTCACCAGCTGCTGGACCAGGAAGAGGGCATCCTCCTCGTTCTCCGCGGCGAAGTGGGCCACGCCGGACTTGCTGGCATGGACGAAGGCGCCGCCGAGTTCGTCGAAGGTCACCTCCTCGTGGGTCACCGTCCGGACCACGTCTGGGCCGGTGACGAACATGTAGCTGGTGTCCTTCACCATGATGATGAAGTCGGTGATGGCCGGGCTGTAGACCGCACCGCCGGCGCAGGGCCCCATGATGACGCTGATCTGGGGCACCACCCCCGAGGCCATCACGTTGCGGAAGAAGATCTCCGCGTAGCCCGCCAGGCTGAACACGCCCTCCTGGATGCGGGCACCTCCGGAGTCGTTCAGGCCAATGACCGGAGCCCCGTTCTGCATGGCCATGTCCATGACCTTGCAGATCTTCTCCGCGTGGCGCTTGCTGACGCTGCCGCCGAAGACGGTGAAGTCCTGGGAATAGACGTAGACCAGCCGGCCGTCGATGGTGCCGTACCCGGTCACCACCCCATCCCCCAGGACCTGGCGCCGGTCCAGGTCGAACTCGTGGCAGTCGTGGGTGACGAAGACGTCCAGCTCCCGGAAGCTGCCCTTGTCCAGGAGGAGTTCCAGCCGCTCCCGGGCGGTCAGCTTTCCCTTTCCGTGCTGGGCCTGGATACGCTCCAGCCCGCCACCCAGTTTGGCCTGGGCCTTCTTCTCCCGCAGGGTCTGAATCCGGGGGTCGATGATCTCGTCGCTCAAGGGAACACCTCGTGGGAAACCGAAACTCAGATCGGAAGCTGGATGATCCCGAGCGCGGCCAACACCGCGATCAGGACAGGCTGGTGGACCACGTAGATCAGAAGGGAGTGGCGGCCCAGGAAGCGCAGCAGGTTCAACGGGAAACGACGGCCCCAATCGGGCAGGGCAAAGGCCCGCTGTCCGCCCGGGTACAGGGTGTTGCCCAGGGCGATGCCGATGAGGACCAGCCCGAACCAGGGCACCAGGGGAAAGTAGTCCAGGAAGACGTAGTTGGGAGGCTGCAGGCCCAGCCAGACCAGCCCATAGGTGGACACCTCCAGGCCCTGGAAGATCTCGGCCAGGCCGTTGAGGGCCAGGCCCAGGGCCACGTTGGCCCAGCGATAGCCCAGGAAGGGATAGGCCAGGACCACCGAGGCGCCGATCAGGTGGAGGATGCCGAAGTCGATCCGCCCCACACCTGCAAACCACACCGCGGCGGTGAGGCCCATGCCCACCGCGAAGATCCGCAGCCCCCGACGGAAGAACTTCCAGAAGAGCCCGGAAGAGCCCCTCCCTGCCAGGGCCCGATGGTAGCTGATGACCAAGGAGATCCCCACCAGCAGGATGAAGGAGCCCGCGGTGGCCCGCTGGAAGTAGAACCAGAACCCCCGGGAGAGGACGATGTCCTGGCGCCCGCCGAAGGCCCAGAGATCGTACATGAGGTGGAAGACCACCATCATGACCACGGCCACACCCCGCCAGGCGTCGACCTCCCACAGCCGCTGAAAGCGGTGGCCCGTGGACGAACGCCCGGTGGCCGCGACCTCCTCCGGGGCGACGGCGACCTGGGCCATGGGCTAACCTCCTGCCACCTGGAACACGATCTTGCCGAAGTGCTCGCCGCCCAACATCCGGGCCATTCCCTCCCGGAACTGCTCCAGAGGCCACACCGAGTCGATGGGCGGCGTGAGCGCCCCCTGGAAGACCTTGGCCATCACCGTGACGAAGTCGTGCTGGGTGCCCATGGTGCTGCCGAGGATACGCAGGTGGCGGGCGAAGACCAGGTTCACCGGCACCGCCGCGTCGTACCCCGTGGTGCCCCCCACCGTGACCAGGCGACCGCCCACAGCCAGACTCCGGAGGCTGTCGGGCCAGGTGGCCCGGCCCACGTTGTCCACCACCATGTCCACGCCCCGCCGATCCGTGGCCCGGTAGACGGCCCGGCTCCAGGCCGGATCCGCACGGCGATCGTGGACCCAGCCCGCGCCCAGGGACCGGGCCTGCTCGGCCTTCTCCCGGCTGCTGGCCACCACGTAGACCTCGGCCCCGGCCAGACGGGCGATCTGGATGGCCATGCTGTTCACCCCACCGCCCGCACCCACCACCAACACCCGCTCCCCGGCCCGGAGCCCGCCCACGGTGATCAGGTTGTGCCACGCGGTGACGGAGACCAGGGGCGCGGCCGCCGCGGTGGCCAGGTCGAACCCCGACGGGACGGCCAGCAGGTTCCGGGCCGGCACCACCACATACTCGGCACAGGTGCCCGGGACCTGTTCACCCAGGATATGCCAGGTGCGGCATCGATTCTGGTAGCCCTGCATGCACGGCTCGCATGTGCCGCACCAGAGCAGGGGATTGGCCACCACCGGCTGTCCCACCTCCCAGCCCTCCACCCCAGGCCCCAGCGCGTCCACGGTGCCGCTGAGATCCGAGCCCGGGATGTGGGGCCAGGTGAGCCGCAGCCCCTTCCATCCCCGACGCACCCAGTCGTCCAGCCGGTTGATGGCCGCATAGGCCACCCGGACCCGGACCTCCCCAGGCCCCGGTTCCGGGATGGGCAGGTCCGTGGTATATTGGTAGACATCCAGAGAGGGGCTGTGCTCGTGGAAGACCACTGCGCGCATGGTTCGCTCCGTGCGTTGTGTCGAGACGGTCACCGGGCGCCCTGGCCCAGGAGAAAGGCCAACGTGCCGGCCACCATGCCCACCAGCATACACAGGCCGGCAAAGGCCAGGACCAGCCCCACCAACCCACAGCCGTACGCGGCGTGGACCCCCCGGGTCCGGGGGTCGTACAGTTCGGCCAACCCGGCAGCCACCAGGGCCGTGAGCCCCCACATCCCCAGGCCGGCCAGCCCGACGCTCCACAGAAGGGGAAGGCCGGCCAGCCGATAGGCCAGGTAGAGGAGGACCACGCTGCTGCCCAGGCCAACGGCCGCGCTGAGCAACACGATGGCCAGGGAAGGCGGTGCAGGGAGCTGGGGTCCATCAGGGCGACTCGTCCCGGCGTGCATTGGCCCCATTGTACACGATCCGCGAACAGAACCGAAACAAACCGCCGTTTCTGTCGAGAGCGCCTATGCCCATCCAGATCCTGCCGCCCCAGGTCGCGGGACAGATCGCGGCCGGAGAGGTGGTGGAACGGCCCGCCAATGTGGTGAAGGAACTCATCGAGAACAGCCTGGACGCCGGGGCCCAGGAGATCCGGGTAGAGGTCCAGGAAGGTGGACGACGGCTCATCCGGGTCACCGACGACGGCCATGGCATCCCCCGAGAGGAGCTGCCCCTGGCCCTGCATCGCCACGCCACCAGCAAGCTCCAGACCGCGGAGGACCTGGGCCGGATCCGCACCTACGGCTTCCGGGGCGAGGCCCTCCACAGCATCGCCGCGGTGAGCCATCTGGTCCTCAGCAGCCGCCACCGGGACGCGGAGACCGGCTTCCAGGTCCGGGCCGAAGGCGGCGCCCCCACAGAGCCCCGGCCGGTGGGCATGCCCGTGGGCACGGTGGTCAGCGTGGAACACCTCTTCTTCAACGTGCCGGCCCGACGGAAGTTCCTCCGCCGCCCCGCCACCGAGGCCGGCCACATCACCGCCATCGTCCAGCGCTACGCCCTGGCCCACCCCCACCGACGCTTCATCCTCCTCCACGACGGCCGCCCGACCTTCCAATCCACCGGCAGCGGAAGGCGCTGGGACGTGCTGGTGGCGATCTACGGCCTGGAGAACGCCCAGCAGATGGTTCCCCTCCAACAGGAGGACCCCCAGGAAGAGCCCCTGCCCGGCCCGGGCCAGCCCCCCCGGGTGTACGGCTACGTCTCCCTCCCCACCCTGACCCGGGCCAGCCGCACCCACATCGACCTCTTCGTCAACCGGCGCTACGTGGAGGACCGGAGCCTGACCCACGCGGTGGTCCAGGCCTACCATACCTGGCTGCCTGTGGGCCGCTTCCCGGTGGCCGCCCTCTTCGTGGACCTGGACCCCGGGGAGGTGGACGTGAACGTGCATCCCCGCAAGACGGAGATCCGCCTGCGGGAAGGGCGCCGGGTCTTCGGCGCGGTGCAGAAGGCCGTACGTCGGGCCCTGCTCCACCACACCCCCATCCCGGGCCTGGCCGTGGGCTCCGAGACCCCCGCCCCGGCCCCTCCCTCGGATCCCCCGCCCCCGGCCCTGGAACGGGACGAGCGCCGCCTGTGGGGCCGACGACGACGCGCCCTGCTCCAGGCCGGCCAGGGCATCCACCGACGACAAGCCCCCCCCGCCCAGCCTTCCCCCGCGTCGGAAAGCGGGACAGAGGCCGTTCCAGATCCGCCGAACGCGGGGAGGACACCGGAGGCCGGGGAGGCCGAGGGGCTGCCCCCCCTCCGGGTGGTGGGGCAGGTGGCCGGCATGTACATCGTGGCGGAAGGGCCCGCGGGGCTCTACCTGATCGACCAACACGCGGCCCACGAGCGGATCCTCTACGAACGGCTCATGGCCCAACGGGCCAGTGGCCAGGTGGCCCGCCAGGGGCTGTTGGAGCCCCTGGTCCTCCACATGGGCCATGTGGAGACCGGCCTGATCGCGGAACACCTGGAGACGCTGAACGCTCTGGGCTTCGAGATCGAGACCTTCGGGGAAGACGCCTTTCGGGTCCGGGCCGTGCCCGCCATCCTGGCCCACCAGGACCCAGCCCGGACCCTGGAGGAGATCCTCCAGGGGTTGGCCCAGGAACGGAACCGGGTGGACGAGGCCCTGGAGGCCTCGCTGGTGCGGACCATCTGCAAGCGCGCGGCCATCAAGGCCGGCCAGATCCTGAGCGACATCGAGATGGTGGAGCTGGTCCGCCAGTTGGAGTCCTGCCGTTCCCCCCGGACCTGCCCCCACGGCCGGCCCACCATGCTGCGCCTCTCTGCCCAGGAGCTGGAACGGGCCTTCGGCCGCACCTGACCGACCCGCCCGCCCCCCGGCGCGGCCGGCTGCCCGGGGGGCGAAGCGCCGGACAGGGGATAGAGCGCCTTCGTCGGCCTGGTGGATGTGCCCACGGGCCGCCTCCTCCCACCCCCTCCCAGCCCCTTCTCCTCTCTCCCGCCGGTTGACCGCTCCGGCTCCCTGGGGTACAATGGGGAGGATTTTCTATGATTTGCTGAGGTTTACTGGGCATCCGTCCCCATGGCACGCGGTGAGCGCCGGCCTGGAGGCAGCCGGCCTCCACCGCGATCACGAGGAGCTTGCCCCATGTCCGAACGGCGTCCATCCAGGCGGGCATCCGCCCCCATGGAGCGGTGGATCCCGGTGATCCTGGCCCTGTTGGCCGCCCTGGCCCTGGTGCTGGTCCTGGTGGCCCTGGCCGTCGTGCTGGGCCTGTGGCCTGGCTGAGGGTGGCCCGGCGCCCCCTCCTACGCCGAACCGGCCGGGGCCCACACGGGCCAGCGGCCCCATCCAGCGAAACACGGACCCATTGACACGGACCCGGAGGTGTTCCCATGTCCTCGATCGTCCTCCTCAGCGGACTTCTGCCCCTGACGTCGGCGCTCCTGACCACCGTCTTCTCGGCCGTGGTGCTGCATCGCTGGCGCCAGCGCCGTCGACCTCACCTTCTCCTCTGGGGCATCGGCCTGATCTTCTACGCGGTGGGCGGCTTCATGGAGGCCTACTACGGCCTGGTGGGCTGGCATCCATGGGTCTTCCGGCTCTGGTACCTGTGCGGCGCGGTGTTGGTGGCCGCGTGGCTGGGCCAGGGCACGGCCTTCCTCCTCATGCGGCGCAGTTGGGCCCAGATCCTGCTGGGGATCCTGGTCCTGGGCTCCCTGTACGCGGCCTACCGGGTCTTCACCGCGGAGCTGGACCCCGCCCGCATGATCGGGAACGAGCTGAGCGGCCACGCGATCGTGACCCCGGGCGTCCGGGCGCTGACGCCCTTCTTCAACCTCTACGGCGTGGTGCTCCTGGTGGGCGGCGCGATCTACTCGGCCTGGCTCTTCTGGCGCAAGCGGGTGTTACTCCACCGGGTGGTGGGGAACATCCTCATCGCGGTGGGGGCCATGGCGCCGGCCTTCGGGGGCGCGTTCCAGCGGGCCGGGATCCCCCTGGCCCTCTACATCGGCGAGCTGGTGGGCGCGGTGCTCATGTTCCTGGGCTTCCTCTACGCCACCCGCCTCCTCCCCCAGGGGAGCGTCTCCTCCCCCCAGGCGGCGGCCGGCGGCCGGGCCTGACCCCGCATCCCGCCCCGTCAAAGGCAGGGCCCGGGCGTGCACCCGGGCCCTGTTCCTCTGCTCCCCAGCCCTTCGCGGTGGGGCACCGCGACCTTGGGCGGCTCAGCCTCGGGCCGCGGCGTAGTTCTGGGCCACCTGCTCCCAGTTCACCACGTTCCACCAGGCGTTGATGTAGTCGGGCCGGCGGTTCTGGTAGTTCAGATAGTAGGCATGCTCCCACACATCCAGGCCCAGGATGGGGGTATGGCCGGCCATGTAGGGGCTGTCCTGGTTGGCCGTGGAGTAGACCTGAAGCTCTCCGAAGGCCGTCACCACCAGCCAGGCCCAGCCGCTGCCGAAGCGGGTGGCCGCGGCCTGGGAGAAGGCCTGCTTGAACGCGTCGAAGGAACCGAAGGCCGCGTGGATGGCCGAGGCCAGATCCCCGCTGGGGGCCCCCCCTCCGCTGGGAGACATGATGGTCCAGAACAGGGAGTGGTTGGCATGGCCGCCGCCGTTGTTGCGCACGGCCGTGCGGATATCCTCGGGCACACTCTCGATGTTGCGCAGGAGATCCTCCACGGAGTGCCCCTGGAGGTGGGGGTACTTCTCCAGGGCCTTGTTCAGGTTGTTCACGTAACCCTGGTGGTGCTTGGTGTGGTGGATCTCCATGGTCCGCGCGTCGATGTGGGGCTCCAACGCGTCGTAGGCATAGGGAAGGCTCGGCAGTTCATGGGCCATGATCGTACCTCCTTGGCTGAGCTGAATGGGGTTCCCTCGGAAACGGTCCGGCGTGGAGAAGGCCTGGATAGGTATAGACCTTCCGTTCGAAACTCTACCACGCCCCCGCGGCACCTGTCAACAAAATGTGAAAAACGAGCGTGCCCCACCCATCTCGTGCCTGTTTTCACATTCCTCGGCCCTCAACTTATAATGGGGGTGGAGAACGAGCGCGGAGCTCGCCTCGGCAGGCCCCGGGCTGGGCCCGGGTGTCTCCTGCCGGTGTCCAGGCCCTGTGTTGACACAAAGGAGTGCCATCCATGACCTCTCCCCTGGCCTTCCTCTTCAACGAAGAACACGAGATGGTCCGGCGCCTGGCGCGCGATTTCGCGGCCAAGGAGATCGCCCCCAAGATCAAGGAGCTGGACCGGCAGCAGCGTTTCGATCCGGAGCTGCTGCCCAAGATGGCTGCCCAGGGCTTCCTGGGCATCTGCATCCCCGCGCGCTACGGCGGCGCGGGGATGGACTACATCAGTCTGGGCATCGTCAGCGAGGAGCTGGAGTACGTGGACACCTCGGCCCGGGTGGTCATGAGCGTCCACGTGGGGCTGAACAGCCTGGGGGTCTTCCAATGGGGGACCGAGGAGCAGAAGCAGCGTTTCCTGGTGCCCCAGGCCCAGGGCGAACGGATCGCCTGCTTCTGCCTCACCGAGCCCAACGCGGGCAGCGATGTCCAGGCCATGCGGGCCACCGCGCGTCGGGAGGGCGACGTCTACGTCCTCAACGGCGAGAAGGTGTGGATCAGCCTGGCCGACGTGGCCGACCACTTCCTGGTCTTTGCCAAGACCGATCCCCAGGCCGATCCGCCCTACCGGGGCATCTCCGCCTTCATGGTCACCCGGGACATGGCCGGCGTCACCACGGGCAGCTACCACGGCAAGCTGGGCGTCCGGGCCGGGAACACCGGCTGGGTGAAGCTGGACAACGTGGAGGTGCCGGTGGAGAACCGGATCGGCCAGGAGGGCGAGGGCTTCAAGATCGCCATGAGCTGCCTGGACAACGGTCGCTACACCGTGGCCGCCGGGGCCCTGGGCCTCATCCGGGCCTGCCTGGACGCCAGCATCCGCTATGCCCAGGAACGGGAGACCTTCGGGGTCCCCATCGCTCGGCACCAGCTCGTCAAGCGCATGATCAGCCTGATGGTCCAGCGCCGGGACATCGGCCAGCTCCTGGTCTACAAGGTGGGATGGATGAAGAACATGGGCCTTCCCCACAGCCGGGAGGTCGCGCTGGCCAAGTGGTTCTGCACGGATGCCAGCTTCGACAGCGCGTCGGACGCGATCCAGATCCACGGGGCCTACGGCTACAGCGACGAATACGACGTGGAGCGCTACCTGCGCAACAGCAAGGGCGCGGTGATCTACGAGGGCACCCGGGAGATCCAGCAGCTCATGCAGGCCGAGTACGAGCTCGGTCTCCGCAAGCGTCCCCGGCTCCGCTGCGAGCTCCCGGCCTACGATCCCGCCGAGTGGACCGGGGAGACGTAGTTCCCCCGCCGGGCCCCCTGGGGCCCCGAGCCCTTCCACCGGCCATCCCGTTCGCTTCCATCGGCAACACCCATGGGGAGAGACCAGAGATGCCTTTCCAGAACATCCACGAGGCCATCGCGGTCCTGGACGACACCCGCCGCAGCGTGCTGGAGCGGGAACAGGCCATCTACTACCTGGAGCGCCATCCCGAGCCCCAGGCCATCCAGCAGATCGTCCAGGCCCTGGAAGACCCAGACTTCGGCGTACGCTGGACCGCGGCCGTGGCCCTGGCTCGGCTGGGCCGCCGGGCCCTGCGGCACATCCTCCAGGCCCTGGTGGAGAAACCCGACAGCGTCTGGCTCCGCTGGGGCGCGCACCACGCCCTCTACTACTCCGCCGACCGTTGGGTCCGCGAGACGACCCAGCGGCTTCAGGAGGCCATGCGGGGCCTGGCCGCGGACCTCTCCACCGAGGTGGTGGCCGCGCAGCTCCTCCAGGAGCTGCGGGACGAGCTGGAGGGTTGAGCCCAGAAAGCTCAACCCCCCTACAACAACAACGGCACCCCTGGACAATGCCCCGGGGCCATAATGGTCCCCGAGAGGTCGCCGGCCCGGAAGCTCTCTTCCTGGTCCCGGGCCGCGGCCCGGCACCGCCTTCCCGACTCTGGAACACCAGGAGATCGAACCGTGAAAGTCGTCGCTCTGATCAAACAGACCCCGGACACCGCGGAGCTGCCCAAGGTATCGGTGGACGAAGCCCGCAGCGGCCAGATCCAGACCACCATGGTCATCAACCCCTGGGACGAGTTCGCGGCCGAGGAGGCCATCCAGCTGGCAGACCGCCTCGGCGCGACCTCCGTCGCCATCTCCATGGGCCGGCCGGACCAGACGGATGCCCTGAAACATGCCCTGGCCATGGGGATCCAGTCCGCGGTGCTGGTGGACGAAGCCGTGGCCGCGGAGGGCGACGAATGGACCGCGGCCGAGGCCCTGGCCCAGGCCATCCGACTCCAGGGGGACGACGTGCAGATCGTCCTGGCCGGCAAGATGAGCGTGGACGGCAACAGCGGCCTCATCCATGTGGGGGTGGCCTGCAAGCTGGGCTGGAGCCTGCTGGTGAACGTCACCCGGATCGCGGAGGTGGCCGACGGCCGGATCACCGTGGAACGCTCCTTCGAGGGCGGCCAGGAGGTGGTCCAGGTCCCCTTGCCGGTGGTCATCAGCGTGGCCAAGGAGATCAACGAGCCCCGCTACCCGAGCTTCATGGGCATCCGCAAGGCCAACCGGGCCCAGATCCCCGTCCTGGGCAAGGACGAGATCCCCATCTCCCCTGCCCCGCCCCGAGCCCGCTGGGAGAACCTGCGCAAGCCCGAACAGCGCACGGTCCAGGTGAAGATCATCCAGGGCGCCACCCCGCAGGAGAAGGCCGCAGGCCTGGTGGACGCCCTTCTGGCCGAGAAGGTCATCTAGGGAGAACGAACCATGAGCGTGCTGGTTTGGATCGAACAGATCGACAACGAGCCGGTGCCGAGCTGCTGGGAAGTGTTGGGCAAGGCCCGGGAGCTGGCCCACCAGATGGGCACCCAGGCCGCGGCCCTGGTCGCGGGCCAGGACGTGGATGCCATCGCCCAGGAGGCCCTGGGCTACGGCGCGGACACGGTCTACGTGGCGGACAGCCCAGTATTGGCCCGCTTTCGCCTCCAGCCCTACGTGGAGACCGTCCACCAGGCCCTGGACGCGGCCCAGGCCACCCTCTTCCTGACCAATGCCACCGTCCACGGAGGCACCCTGGCCGCCATGGTGGCCTGCCGCCGGAACGCAGGGATCGCGGCCCAGGCCGTGGACCTGCACCTGGAGGACGGTCGACCGGTGGCCACACGGGCCATCTACTCCGGCAACATGCTGGCGGACATCCACTTCGAGAGCGACCTGGCCGTGGCCAGCATCCGCCCCCGCTCCTTCCCCATGCCCGAACCGGGCCCGGCCAAGGGCACGGTGGTCCCCCTGGAGATCCCCCTGGCCGAGGAACAGGTGGAGGAGAAGATCCTGGAGGTGAAGCCCGCGGAGAAAGGCGAGATCAGCCTCACCGAGGCCCGGATCATCGTCTCCGGTGGCCGGGGCGTGGCCGCCGACCCGGCCAAGGGCTTCCAGCTCATCGGGGAGCTGGCCGACGTCCTGGGCGCGGCCGTGGGCGCCAGCCGGGCCGCGGTGGACGCGGGCTACATCGAGTACAAGCACCAGGTGGGCCAGACGGGCAAGACCGTGAAGCCGGATCTCTACATCGCCTGTGGCATCTCCGGCGCCATCCAACACCTGGCAGGCATGGGCCAGAGCAAGGTCATCGTGGCCATCAACAAGGACCCCGAGGCCCCCATCTTCGAACGGGCCCACTACGGCGTGGTGGAGGACCTCTTCGTGATGGTCCCGGCCCTGACCGAGGAGTTCCGGAAGCGCCTGGGAAAGGGCTGATCCCCTGGAGGCCGAACCCGGAAGCCCCGGAGGGCAGACGGAGGTGGAACCCGACATGGACGGCACCGCGCCCTGGGCAGAGCGCCTGGCACGCCGGTTCACCCGGCGCACGGCCCGGGTCGCGGTCATCGGCCTGGGCTACGTGGGCCTTCCCCTGGCGGTGACCCTGGCCGAGGCCGGCTACCCGGTCATCGGCATCGAGGTGGACCCAGGCCGGGTCCAGGCCCTCCGACAGGGGAAGAGCTACATCCGGGATGTCTCCGATGCCCGGCTGCGGCCCCTGGTGGCCGGGCATCGGCCTTCCGCCCCCCCAGAGCCCCCCGCCCACCCCCAGGGCCGCCTGGAGGCCACCACCGAGTACGCGGCCCTGGCCGACTGCCAGGCAGCCGTCATCTGTGTGCCCACCCCCCTCCACAAGACCGGCGATCCGGATATCTCCTACGTGGTGACGGCCGCGGAGCGCATGGCTCCCCATGTCCACCCAGGCATGCTGGTGGTGCTGGAGTCCACCACCTACCCCGGCACCACCCGGGAGGTCCTGGCCCCCCGCCTGTTGGCGGCCCAGCCCGAGCTCACCCTGGGCCAGGACCTGTTCGTGGCCTTCTCGCCGGAACGCATCGACCCGGGCCGCACGGACTGGACCCTGCGCACCACTCCCAGGGTGGTGGGCGGCGTCACCCCGACCTGTACCCGGGTGGCCGCCGCGTTCTACCGCCAGGCGGTGGAGAGGGTGGTGCCCGTCTCCTCCGCGGAGATCGCGGAGATGGCCAAGCTCTTCGAGAACACCTTCCGGGCCGTGAACATCGCCCTGGCCAACGAGCTGCTGCTCATGTGCGATCGCCTGGGCCTGGACGCCTGGGAGGTGGTGGAGGCCGCGGCCACCAAGCCCTTCGGCTTCAAGAAGTTCACCCCTGGGCCCGGGCTGGGTGGCCACTGTATCCCGGTGGATCCCCAGTACCTCGCCTGGAAGATGCGTACCCTGGCCTACACGGCCCGGTTCGTGGAGCTGGCCAACGAGATCAACACGGAGATGCCCCGCTTCTGGGTCCAGAAGGTCCAGGACAGGCTCAACCAGGCCGGGAAACCGGTGAAAGGCAGCCGCATCCTGGTGTTGGGCGTGGCCTACAAGCCCGACGTGGACGACATCCGGGAATCTCCGGCCCTGGACATCATCCAGCTCCTCCAGGCCAAGGGCGCGGAGGTCCACTACCACGACCCCCTGGTGCCCTCCTTCCAGGCCGAAGGGCTGTCCATGGCCGCGGTGGCCGACCTGGAGGCGGCCTTGGCCGCCGCGGACTGCACGGTCATCGTCACCCCCCACTCCACCTACGATTGGGCCTGGGTGCGCCGCCGGGCTTCCCTCCTGGTGGACACCCGCCACGTGGCCGGAGCCCCGCCGGAACCGGCCTCCTGACAAGCCCGCCTGGACCGTGTCCGTCACCGCCCTGATCCACCAACTGCGCCGGGATCCCCGCTTCATGGCCCAGGTGACCGCCTGGGAGACCTTGCCGGCCCGGCCAGGCCGTACTGCCCCCATCCCATCGGAGCTCCACCCCCACCTCCAGGAGTGGCTCCGGGGCCAGGGGATCGCGGCCCTCTACACCCACCAACACCAGGCCCTGACCCATGTCCTCTCCCACACCCACGTGGCCCTGGCCACCCCCACGGCCAGCGGCAAGAGCCTGGTCTACCATCTGGCGGCCTTGGACTCCCTCCTGCGGGAGCCCCAGGCCACGGCCCTCTATCTCTTCCCCACCAAGGCCCTGGCCCAGGACCAACAGGCCTGGCTGGGGCGGTGGGGTCCCATCCAGGGCGCGTCCCCGGTGACCGTGGCCCTCTACGACGGGGATACCCCCCGCCATCGACGCTCCCGGATCCGTCGAGAGGCCCGGCTGCTCATCACCAACCCAGACATGCTCCACGTGGGGATCCTCCCCCACCACACGGCCTGGGCCCGCTTCCTGGCCGGGCTCCAGATCGTGGTCGTGGACGAGATGCACATCTACCGAGGCGTCTTCGGCAGCCATGTGGCCAACGTCCTGCGCCGGCTGCGGCGGCTGGCCCGGCTGTACGGGGCAGCGCCCCGCTTCGTCCTCACCAGCGCCACCGTGGCCAACCCCCAGGAGCTGGCCGAAGGGCTGGTGGAGGCGCCGGTGGCTGTGGTGGACGACAACGGCGCGCCCCAGGGGGAGCGACACCTGGTGTTCTACAACCCTCCCCTGGTGGACCCGGCCCAGGGCATCCGGCGCAGCAGCCTGCTGGAGAGCCAACGCCTGGCCGCCCGCCTCCTGGAGGCCGGGGTGCAGACCATCGTCTTCGGCCGCTCCCGCCTTGCGGTGGAACTCCTCCTGACCTATCTGCGGGAGCGGCTGGGCCGGACAGGCCGTGAGGACCGGGTCCAGGGGTACCGAGGCGGGTATCTGCCCGAGGAACGTCGGGCCATCGAGGCCGGCCTCCGCGAGGGGACGGTCCGGGGGGTGGTGGCCACCAACGCGCTGGAGCTGGGCATCGACATCGGCCGGCTCCAGGCCGCGGTCCTGTGCGGGTACCCGGGCACCCTGGCCAGCACCTGGCAGCAGATGGGGCGGGTGGGGCGCGGCGACGAGCCCTCTCTGGCCGTGTTGGTGGCCGGGCCCGATCCCCTGGACCAGTTCCTGGTCCGCCACCCAGAGTTCCTCCTCGGCCGCTCCCCCGAGCAGGTCCGGATCCATCCCGACAACCTGATGCTGCTGACGGACCAGGTCCGCTGTGCCCTCGCGGAGCTCCCCTTTGCCCAAGGCGAGGCCCTGGGCCACGCCCCCCACACCCAGGAGGTTCTGGCCTGGCTCCAGGAGCTCGGCGAGGCCCGACATCACGGTGGACGGTGGTTCTGGCAGGGCGAGAGCCACCCGGCCCGGAGGATCGGCCTCCGCAACGCCGGCGGCCCTCCAGTAGTGGTCCAGCTCCCGTCCTCCCCGGGAAAGGCACGGACCGTGGGGCAGGTGGACTTCCCCAGCGCGCCCAAGCTGGTACACCCAGGGGCCATCTACATCCACCAAGGCGAGACCTACCAGGTGGAACGGCTGGAGCTGGACGAACGCCGGGCCTGGGTCCGGCCTGTGGAGGTGGATCACTACACCCAGGCCGGGCGCCAGGTCACGGTGGAGGTCCTGCAGCTCCACGGGGAACGCCGGGCCGGCGGCGCCCGGGTGGGCCATGGGGAGGTCCAGGTCACCGAACAGGTGACCGACTTCCGGCGGATCCGCCGCCACACCCACGAGACCCTGGGTGTCTTTCCCCTGGACCTGCCTCCCCAGGCCCTGGAGACCACGGCATATTGGCTGGATGTGCTGCCCGAGGCCCAGGTGAGGTTGATGCGCATGGATCGCTGGCGGGACGCGCCCAACGACTACGGCCCCAACTGGCCGGAGCAGCGGGCCCGAGTGCGCGCCCGGGCCGGCCACCGCTGCCAGGTATGCGGCGCCCCCGAACCCCCCGGCCAGGAACACGACGTCCACCACCGCATCCCCTTTCGGGCCTTTGGCTACGTGCCCGGGCTGAACCAGGCCTACCTGGAGGCCAACCGACTGGAGAACCTGATGTTGGTGTGTCGGGCCTGCCACCGCCGGCTGGAGGCCCGAGTGCGCACCCGCACAGGCATGGATGGCCTGGCCCATGTGCTCCTGGCCCTGGCCCCGCTCCACCTCATGTGCGACCGGTCGGATCTGGACGTGGCCCGGCTCCGGGACACCACGGCCCCAGGCCACCTGGAGGGGCTCCCGGTCGCGTCCCTCCGCCTCTACCTGTACGAGACGGTGCCCGGGGGCCTGGGCTTCAGCCAGGTCCTGTTCGAACACCACGAGATCCTGTTGAGCCAGGCCGAGGCCCTGGTCGCGACGTGCGACTGTCGCTTCGGCTGCCCTGCCTGCGTGGGCCCAGTGCCCGTGCCCCCGGGTCGGGACCGCCCCCTGCTGGACACCAAGGCTTTGACCCTGGCCCTGATCCGGGTGCTCCGACCGCCGATCCCGTCCCCGGCGCCCTGATCCAGCTCCTCCGGACCCGGCTTCGGGCCGTTCAGGGCGCGGGGGAGCGCGGCGGCCTCCGGTACAGGCGCACCTCCAGCCCGTAGAAGCCGCGTCGCTCCACCAACTCCAGCTCCTGGTCCAACGTCCTGGGGATGAGTCCTTCCGGGTCCGTGTACCAGTCGTGGCTGTAGATGAGCCACACCCGCTCGAAACCCCGGATCCGTTCCCGCAGCCGAGGCAGGTCCGCCCGGGTCATCTTGGGCTCCAACACCCCTCGCTCGAACAGGTCCACCGGCACGCCGTGCCGGGCCACCGGCCGATCGTAGGCCCGAAAGTAGTAGTCGAAGGGGATCTGGACCCAGGTCCCGTGGAAGAGAAGGAGGTCCTCGTCCCGGACCCTCTGGGCCACGTAGGCTGCGGCCTCCCGCCACTGTTCCTTCTGGAAATGACGGTAGTACCGGTGCAGGGAAAGGCCGTTGACCCCGATCAGCAGGGCCAAGACGGCCAGCATCCAGGAGCGAGGACGCAGGTGGACCACGCCCAGGGCCAGCAGCAGGTAGACCGGCATGGAGGCCCAGAGGAGGGTGCGGTCGTAGAAGATGGGCCTCCGCAGGCTCACCGCCAGCTCGCCCACAAAGGGCGTCAGCCACAGGGCCAGGAGCAGGGCCAACCGGGCCGGTTGCCGGCGGAGGCGCAGACCCCCCAGGCCCAACAGCAGGAGATATCCGATCCAGAGGGGTGAGCTCCAGGCTCCGGTCAGGGGGAAATGGGCACTGAAGAAGGTCTGGAGGGTCCTCCAGACGGCGGCCGGCGTGGGGGCCGGGATCCAGAACTCCCGGTAGACCCCCCAGGCCTGGTACAGCAGGACCGGGATCCAGGGGCTCCACAGGAGGAGGATCGCGGCCTGGGCCCACAGCCAGTTGCGCGGAGAGGGGAGGATCAGGTCCGACGAGAAGGTGGGCCGGCACCTGCGCCAGGCCCAGAGCCCCAGGACCCACCCATTGGCCGCCAAGGGGAGGAAGATCCCGGTATGTTGGGTCCACAGGACCGCAGCGGTGGCAAGGATATAGCCCAACCAGGCCAGATCCGTGTGGATGGCCTGGAGGGATGGCCGGATCGAGCCCGGAGAAGCGGCCCGCCAGGTCCGGACGAAACGGGCCAGTTGGCTGCCCAGCGGGACCTGGGCGGCCCGAGGATCGGTGAGGAGATGGGCCAGGGCCAACATGGCCAGGGCCGCGCCGAAGGTCAGCAGCGCGTACATCCGGGCCTCTTGGGCAAAGCGCACGTGGAAGGGGGCCAGGGCCAGGAGCAGGGCGGCCACCAGCCCTGTCCGCGGGCCTGCCAGGCGATGGCCCAGGGCGTAGACCACGGGGACGGTGAGGGTGGAGAACAGGGCCGACAGGGCCCGGACCGTGGCCGGATCGTCGCCCAGGGCGAGCCAGAGGTGGAGCAGGAGGTAGTACAGGGGAGGGTGCTGGTCGATCCGGGCGATCCAGCCCAGCATCTCGGCCAGGGGATGTCGGGCCATCCACACGCTGAAGGCCTCGTCCAGCCACATCCCCTTGGTGCCCAGTTGCCAGAAACGCAGCAGCCCCCCCAGTCCCGTGACCAGGAACAGGGCGACGGGTGGACGGCCGAGCTTCCCAAGCCAAGGGAGCGCCGCGCCCGGATCGTCCTCCCGGGGCCCGGGGCCTGCCGCGGGGGCAACGGCTCGGGCCTCTGGGAAAGATGGCGGGGAAGGGCGCGGTTCCGAGGATGTGTGTACCATGGCCGGCCCCATCATAGTCAACCGCTCCGGGGGCTGTCAAAGGCTGGAGCCAGGGGGCTCTGCCCGGGCAGCCCCTCCCCGGCCGGTGCTCCCGGCCCACGGCTGGGCGTGGTCCTCGCGTCTCCACCCCCTCCTTTCCTTTTGGGGGTGCCTTGAACCGGACCGAGTTCGCTGTTATAATGGCCCCATGGACTACCGTCGAGATAAGATCGCTGCGGAACTGTTGCGTCGCTGGCAGGCGGCCCCTGAACAGGAGGTCCAGGCCATCCTCCGGGTGACCGAGGTCACCGAGGAGGTGGTCGCGGCGGTGGAGCGCACGGGCCTCCGGATCCGTCAGCGGACGCAGCTCGTCCCTACCCTCGCGGTGCAGGGTCCTGCCCAGGGGGTGCTGTCCCTGCTGTCCGAACCCTGGTTGGTCTCGGTGGAGGAGGACCGACCGGTCCGTACCCTCTGAGCCTCGGTCCCCGGCCGTCCGCCCTGGGCGCTCTGCTGGTGGTCAGGTTCGCATCGTTTCCCAAAGGAGGAGACCATGGCCGACAGCAAGCTGCACAGCCGAGCCCAAGCCCTGGTAGAGGCCGCCCGGGCCCAGGGCGAACAGGTCCCGGTGATCGTGAAGTTCCGTACAGGACATGCCAAACAGGCCTTTCGGGCCCGCCTGGGGGAATTCCGCACCGCCAGCATGCACCAGGAGTACGATCTGGTGCCCGCGACGGCCATGGCCCTGGCCCCCGAGGAGGTGGAGGCGCTGGCCGACTCCGAGGAGGTGGAGGTCATCTGGGCGGATGAGCCGGTCCACACCTGGCTGGACACCTCGGTGCCCCACATCCAGGCGCCCCAGGTCTGGCAGGCCTTCGGCAACCGGGGCGCGGGGGTGACCGTCTGCGTCATCGACACGGGCATCGACCTGGACCATCCGGACTTCGCCGGCCGCATCGGCCTGACCCGGGACTTCTCCGGCAAGGGCTCGGTCGCGGACGGCAACGGCCACGGCACCCATGTGGCCTCCATCCTCGCGGGGAGCGGCGCGGCCAGCGACGGCCGCTACGTGGGCGTGGCCCCCGAGGCCACCCTGATGGTGGCCAAGGTGTTGGCGGACAACGGCGGCGGCCGCATGAGCGATGTGATGGCCGGGGTGGAGTGGGCCGTGCAGAACGGCGCGGACGTGCTCAACCTCTCCCTGGGGGCCGATGGCAGCAGCGACGGCCAGGACGCCCTGAGCACCCTGTGCAACGCCGCGGTGGACGCGGGCAAGATCGTGGTGGTGGCCGCGGGCAACGCGGGCCCCGGAGGCCAGACCATCGGCAGCCCCGGCGCGGCGGAGAAGGTCATCACCGTGGGCGCGTCCACGGACCAGGACGCCATCGCCCCCTTCAGCAGCCGGGGCCCCACCGCGGACGGCCGTACCAAGCCCGACGTGGTGGCCCCAGGCCACAACATCGTGGCCGCCCGAGCCCAGGGCACCTCCATGGGTTCCCCCGTGGACGACCGATACACCTCGGCCAGCGGCACCAGCATGGCCACCCCCCATGTGGCGGGCCTGGCCGCGCTGCTCCTGGCCGCGGACCAGGGGCTGTCGCCCGCAGATGTGAAACGGATCCTGGGGGAGACCGCGGTGGACCTGGGCGAGGAGGCCCATGCCCAGGGCCAGGGCCGGGTGGACGCCCTGGCCGCAGTCCAGGCAGCCACAGGAGCCCCTACACCGGAGCCGACCCCCGAGCCCGAACCGACCCCCGAGCCAACCCCAGAGCCGGAGCCGACCCCGGAGCCCGTGCCCTCGCCGCCCAAACCGGGCCCGGGCTGCTCGGTGGGCCTGTTGCTCCTGCCGGTCTCCCTGCTGGGCCGCCTGTGGGGAGGGGGGTGAGCCGTGGCCCGGGTTCCGCTGGAGGCCCAGTCCGCGGTCGATTCCGCGGCTCGGGCCCGGAAACGGGAGGCCATCGGCCTGCCTCCAGAGCGCCCCACCGCACCGGAGCGGGTCTACGTGCCGCCGGAGAAGGGGCCTGTTCCCTGGGGCGGGTGGGCCTCCGTTGGGGTGATGTGCCTCCTGGCCGCCGGGACCCTGTGGATGGTCCTGGGCGTGGTGGGCCTTCGCTGAGAGGAGGTCCCCCGACTCCATGATCGACCATGCCCGGGTGATCCAGGCCCTGGAACGCAAACAGCAGGAGCTCACCGCCTACGTCCAGGCGGTCCGCCAGGAGAGCCAACGCCTCCAACATCTCCTCCAACGCCTGGGCCAGGAGAGCCTGGCCTCTCTCCAAGGGAAACTGGAGGCAAGCGGCACCGAATGGCCCGGTGCCCTGCCCACCGTGGAGTTCGGCCAGGCCCCGGATCTGTGCCTGCCCTTCTCCCCCAGCCGAGAGTGGGGGACCCATCGGGCCTCCCGGGAGTGGGCCCTGGCCGTCCTCTACGAACGGCCCACCATCGCGGTGGACGGCAGCCAGATCACGCCCTCCAAGGACTTCTCCGTGCCCGTGGGCGCGGTCCAGGTGGGCTGGTTCATCAACGAACACAGGCCGGCCATGCCCAACCGGCCGGCCTATGTGAAGGACGTGGAGTTCGAGCTCCTGTCGCCGAGGGAGCTGGAGACGGAGGCGGAGGAGGAACCGAGCGATTTCCCCAACTGGCGGGTGAACCAGGAACGTTTCGTCCGAGAGTGCCACAAGCTCTGCGAGCTGATGGCCCACTACGGGGACCGGGACGAAGCCCAGCGTCCTCTCTGTTTCTTCGACGGCTCCTTCATCATCAGCTTCGCCGGCCAGCTCCGCCCCGGCCGCGCGGCCCCCTATCTGCGGGCCGTGACCGAGCTGTTGGACTGCGCGGAGGAGACCCGGACCCCCCTGGTCGGCTTCGTGGACACCTCCTACAGCCGGGATCTGGTGACCCTCCTGAACACCCTCTACCCAGAGGCCGCGCTCCACCACCTGAGCGACGCGGGCCTGCTGAGCCCCCTGCTCACCGGATGGGGCGATCGCAGCCCCTTCTTCATCTGCGCCCGGCCAGATGCCCTGAGCCGGGACGGGCGGGCCGCCTTCTACAAACGGGTGGGCTTCACCTACATGCGCCTGGTCCGGGACCGTCCGCCGGCCCGGCTGGAGCTCCCCCGCTGGCTGTTGGACTCGGGCCAGCTGGAGCCCGTGTTGGACCGAGTCCGCGCGGAATGTGTGGTGGCCAACGGCTACCCCTACGCCATCGAGACGGCGGACGCGGTGGCCGTCATCGGCCACCAGGACCGAGAGCGCTTCTACCGCATCCTCCAGGAATTCCTCCGCCGAGAAGGGGTCCCCCTCACCGTTTCCCGCAAACTGCGCAGCAAACGGGCCCGCCGGGCCTGACCCCCTGCCGCCCCGGTCCTGGCCGATAGGCCAGGAGAGAGCCTCACCACCTGTCAGATGCACCCCCCGGGCTTTTCGCCTACCATGGAGGCGAGGGACACTATATTATTCGTAGTGAAATCGGCCCTGCTCCCTGGAACGGGGCACGCGGCCCATGGGGCCCTGGTGGGAGGGCCGTTCCGCTGCGACATTCAGATCGCGACATTCGGACGAGGAGTCGACCATGAAACGTCTGGTGATCTTGGGGGCGGGCACCGCGGGCACCATGGTGGCCAACCGATTGGCCCGGGAGCTGGAGTTCGAGGACTGGCGCATCACGGTGGTGGACTCGGACCGGGTCCACTACTACCAGCCCGGGTTCCTGCTCATCCCCTTCGGCCTCTACGAACGGAGACATGTGGTGCGCCCCAAGCGGGATTACCTGCCCAGGCGGGTGGAGACCCTCTTCGGCACCGTCCACCACATCGACCCCGAGAGGAACAAGGTCTACCTGGAGGACGGCCGAGGCCTTGCCTACGACTATCTGATCATCGCCACGGGCTCCCACATCCATCCGGAGGAGACGCCGGGGCTGGCCGAGGACGGGTGGAACCGCTCCATCTTCACCTTCTACGACCTGGAGGGATCCCTGGCCCTGGCGCGCAAGCTACGGGCCTGGGAGGGAGGCCGCCTGGTGCTCAACGTGGCGGAGATGCCCATCAAGTGCCCGGTGGCCCCCTTGGAGTTCCTCTTCCTGGCCGACTGGTACTTCCACCAGCGGGGCATCCGGGATCGGGTGGAGCTGGTCTACGCGACGCCCTTGCCCGGCGCGTTCACCAAGCCCAAGGCCTCGGAGATGCTGGGCGGCCTGCTGGCCGAGAAGGGCATCCAGGTGGTGCCCGAGTTCAACGTCATGGAGGTGGATCCCGATGGGCGACGGCTCATCTCCTACGACGACCAGGTGGTGGAGTACGACCTGCTGGTCTCCGTCCCCGTGCACATGGGCTCGGAGGCCATCGAGCGCTCGGGGATGGGGGACGAGCTGAACTTCGTGCCCACCGAGCGCCACACCCTGAAGGCCAAGCACCACGACAACATCTTCGTGTTGGGCGACGCGACGGACCTGCCGGCCTCCAAGGCCGGCTCTGTGGCCCACTTCCAGGTGGATGTCTTCGTGCCCAACTTCAAGCGCTACGTGGAGGGGCTGGAGCTGCTGCCCACCTTCGACGGCCATGCCAACTGTTTCATCGAATCGGGGTTTGGCAAGGGGCTGCTCATCGACTTCAACTACGACGTGGAGCCCCTGCCCGGGATGTACCCCCTGCCCGGGCTGGGCCCCATGCCCCTGTTGCGGGAATCCCGGGTCAACCACTGGGGAAAGCTCCTCTTCCGGTGGATCTACTGGAACATCCTGCTCAAGGGCAAGGAGCTTCCCCTGCCCGCCCAGATGAGCCTGGCCGGCAAGTGGACCCACGGAGGAGGGCACCATGGCTGAGACGAAAACGGCCCCGCCCTCGGCCCCCCAGGAGACGTTGGCGGCCCTCCACGCCAAGGTGGATGCCCTGGCCGCCCAGATGACCCAGATGCAGGAGCAGCTCGCCTTCCTCGCGGAGGAGGCCCAGGCCCTGCGAGAGCGCCGGCGCTCCCTGGAGGACCTGCAGGAGGACATGGCCCCGGTGGTCCGCGATCTGACGGAGCTGTTGGTGGACGAGCTGCAGGACCTGGAGACCTCCGTCCAACTGGAGGACCTGCTGTTCCTCCTGCGCCGGTTGGCCCGCAACCTCCACACCTTCCACTGGCTGCTGGACCAGCTGGAGAGCCTGGCCGACCTGTCGGAGGATCTGGGTCCCATCGCCCGGGACGCGCTGGACCAGAGCGCCCAGGCTCTGGCCCAACTGGAGGCGAAGGGGTACCCGGGCTTTCTGCGCCAGGGCCTCTACGTGCTGGATCAGATCGTCACCTCCTTCGACGAGGAGGACGTCCGCCAACTGGGCGACAACATCGTCCTGATCCTGAGCACTGTCCGAGCCATGACCCAGCCGGAGATCCTGAACCTGGTGGCCCGCCTGACCGCGGCCTTCGAGGAGGTGGAGGAGGTGGCACCGGAGCTGCCCACCGGGGTCCTGGATCTGCTCCGCCAGATGCGAGATCCGGATGTGCGACGGGGGCTGGCCGTCACCTTGGCTGTCCTGAAGCGGATCTCCCACCAGGAGATGGCGGCCCGACAGGCCGCCCAGCAGGCCCTGGGCTCGGATGGACGGGGGGAATGAGCCTCCTCCGCCGGATGTGAGGAGGCCAGACCCGGCCGAACCCTTGCAATGGAGCAGCAGCAGCCATTGTCCGAAGATTCCCAGCGCACTTCAACCAGAGGAGGTACAGCCATGAGCACCGCTGAACTGCAGGCGAAGCTGAACGTAGCCCTGGACCCGGAGGGGTTCCTGGTGGACCCCGAGGACTGGACCCCCGAGATCGCGGAGGTGTTGGCCCAGGAGGAGGGGATCCAGCTCACAGAGCGCCACTGGCAGGTGATCCGGTTCGTGCGGGACTACTACAGGGAGCACGGCGAACCCCCCACCCTGCGGGCCATCACCAAGCGTTCGGGCGTGCCCACCAAGGAGCTCTACCAGCTCTTCCCCAAGGGGCCGGCCAAGAAGGTGGCCCGGATCGCAGGGCTGGGCAAGCCCAAGGGCTGCATCTGAGGGCTCCAGGCGCCGCGCCCCAGGCGCGCGGTGGCAGGGAGCGGCGCGAGCGCAGCCCGCCACGCAAACCATATCCCACAGGAGGGACACCATGAACGAAGAGAAGACCGCTGAGGCCAAGACGGGGGACGAGAAGACCCGGACCCTGGCCATCATCTGCTCCAAAGGCTCCTTGGACATGGCCTATCCGGCCCTGGTGCTGGCCAACGCGGCCCGGATGCTGGGCATCGAGGTGAAGCTCTTCTTCACCTTCTGGGGCATGGACATCATCACCCGGGACAAAGTAGAGCATCTGAAGGTGACGCCGGTAGGAAACCCGGCCATGCACATGCCCAACCTGGTGGGGGTCATCCCCGGGACCACGGAGCTGGCCACGGCCATGATGAAGGCCAAGATCCAGAAGCTGGACATACCGGACGTGCCGGAATTCCTGGAGATGATCCACGACGCGGGCGCGGAGATCTACGCCTGCCGGATGGCCGCGGAGATGATGGGCCTGGACAAGGAGGACCTGGTGGACCAAGTGGACGACATCGTGGGCGCGATGGAGTTCCTGGAGATGACCGAGGACGCGCAGCTGCTGTTCATCTGAGCGGGGAGTGGCTCTCTGCCCCATTCCCAGAGAACAACCGAGGACGACGAAGCCGGACGGGGTGGCCCTTATGCAGGGCCGCCTCGCCTACGCCCAAAATGCAGAGAAATAAAGCTAGCCCGTATATAGTAATGGGCCTGGCACACACTTTAGGGAAATTCTATTATCACGTCACCAAAATTGTTGACCACATCTGCTTGAACAGTCCGAGCTCGGGGGAACCCTTTCTCATTGACTTCTACGGCGTAGTTGACCGATATGTCCCCGACGAATATGACATAATCGCGCGGTTCAATATCCTGAAAGATAAAATACCCCTGTTCATCCGTGATGGCCGAGGGACTAAAGGCGTTATCCAAAGCATAGGCCCCGGTTTCGGGGCGCTTGTCGTCCTCTTCCGCATAATACACTTCGGCTAAACGTACTACAGTGCCCGGAAGAGGCATCCCAGTCCGCCTAGAAAGCAACCGCCCAATGACAGTGGCTTTACCGGGGGCTACTACAATTTGACTCGAATCCGTCGGAAAAGAGAAAGGAGTGGGCGTTGGCAAAGGGCTGCTCGCCGGAGTCGCCAAGACGCTCAGCATTCCTTTCTCCCTCAGAGGAGTGGAGGGAGTCTCTACCATGTCGTTAACCCCGCGGCCACCGCACCCGGCCAACAACAAACCCAACACCCACACCATCGATAACAAAGCCCATTTCTTCATCATGGGTGGCTTACTCTCGCTAACGCTTAGGATTAAGAACAACGAGAACAATGAAAATAGCCACAATCACATCCTCACTTTGCTCGTCTCCACTTCCAAAGTGACCCTATTAGGGCGCTGGAGACGTCAGCATCCATCTCTTCCCAACCAATCGACATAGGTATACCGTACATCATCCTGATAGACGATACAATACTTCGGAAGTAGTACTTTCCCGTGAAGGCGGAATTTACCTCCATTAGGGCATTGCTTTTAGGGCCTAGATGGCTAAACTCTCTAGATGAGGCCCGGTCTGGATGGGAAGCTTCCAGAAAGTCTTGGGCTTCATCTATGGCTCTCACTTTTGTGGAACAGCTGCATACGCAGGAAAGGAGACATCGCTCTATGCACTCCCTGAAACGTTTACGCCCTGTGCAGGCCTTGGTCATTTTGAGCCTTCTGTTGATAGCGTCCATTGGATTGGCTTCTGCCCAGAACCCAGCATACCAGACGCCTTTCATCACTTCCATCACATACCAGAATGTTTCGTCTGCCACAGCAAACATCACCTTTAATTTCTACGCTGAGGGCAGCGGCACTCCTATCGCCGTGACGCGTCCACCTCTTCCTGCAGGTGCTGGCTCGTCACTCTACATCGGGTCCCTGGCCCAGCTTCCGAGCAATTTCAGTGGCTCAGCCGTTCTGTCGGCCGACCAAGCAGTGGTGGCTACCCTGGTCCAAATTCCACAGAGCAACACCGTCAAGAATCGCCCTCTCTCTAATGGATTTTCATCGGCGGCTTCCAAAGTCCTGATCGCGACCGTGTTGAAGAACAAATTCAACACGACAACCAAGTTCTCAGTGCAGAATGCCCATAGCGGGCCCATTGACATCAAAGTTCAATTTTTTAACGCAGACAATCCAGGGGCGCCCCCTATTGAATTGACCGCCACAAACATCCCGGCCGGCAGTGCAAAGTCCTACGACCTTGGGCAGATCGCTCAATTGCCGGATCCGTTCAATGGTTCAGCGATCGTGACAGCTACTGCGGCAGGCACCAACACACCGGCCAATATCGTGGCATCCGCCTTAGAGCTCTCGACCTCTGGTGTTGAAGCCAAAGCATTCGAGGGAGTAATAGGTGGAGCCAGGACCGTTTATATGCCCTCGGCTCTCTGTAACGCCTTTGGTGGACAAACCAGTTATTACGCGGTCCAGAACACGAGCTCCACAGATTCAACCGATGTGACAGTCACTTACAGCAATGGGAATACGGCTAATGCAACCATTGGCCCAGGCAAAAAGGCGAGCTTCAGCGGTTGCGATGTAAATCCGGGTGGCTTTTCGGGCTCTGCTACCATCACCAGCTCGGCCACGGACATCGTTGTTATCGGGAAGGTGGCAGGAGCGGGCGTCTCCTCTGCTTTTCTGGGAGAGACCTCCGGCAACAGCACACTCGCCCTACCTTATGTTCGCTGGAGTGAAACGGGCTACGAAAACGGCACTCGCCAGCGCACCTTTATCGCCATCCAGAATGTGGGCACATCCACCGTGAACAATATCCAGGTGAAGTATCTCAACAAGAACGGCCAGGTAGTCGGAGTGCACACCATCGCAAGCCTAGAACCAGGCAAAAAGGCGAATTCGTGGGCTACCATGGCCACCCTTCAAGCTGGGCATACACAACAAGAGCTGAATGAATTCGGTACCCCTGAAGGCAATCCAGGCGGCGGCTATGGTGGTGCGGTCCTCATTGAGGGACCAACGGGCAGTCAGCTAGCCGCTGTGGCCCGTGTTGCATCGAAGGTCGGTGGCAACCTGGTGGCCGAGGACTACAACGGTATCCCCGTTCCGTAACACTATGCGCTAGCATCACCAGGTTGGTTCTGTGTCAATCGAGATAGTTAAAGGGTGGCTGCTTAATGAGCAGCCACCCTTTTGTGTTGGTGAGTTAAGGCTGGGGTGCACCCCAAAAGTTGTACCGGGTTGACCTGTGTTTATTGTGGAAACTCAGACACAAAAGCACCGCTATTCACGCTCCGAGCGGACTTGATGGATATATGTCAGCGGTGAGACGTAGCCGAGCTGGAGTGCCGCCGCTCGGTGTTATAGGAGTGCATTCGCTGATCCACGATGTCACGTAATTCAGCTAAGCTCTGGGCTTCGGTAGTCTCCCTCTTGAGCGTTGCTGGGGGATAGGGTATTCTATATCACCAGTAACGCTCGGGAGGGGAGAAGAAGATGGCTCGGGTTGGCGATTTCTGTCCCCACGAATCCTGTCCTGACTACGGCAAGCTCCAGTCCGACCGGCAGCGAAACATCAAGAAGGCGGGCAAGAGCAGGCAAGGTCGTCAGCGATACCAGTGCAAGACCTGCGGGCGGACCTTTACCGAGACCAAAGGGACGATCTTCTACCGTCGTCGCTGAGAGCGAAGGGAAGGGGGAGTTCTGGCGAGCGAGGATGATCGAACCGAGGACGCGACTGCGTGTTGCGCGCGGCATTGGCAAGAATGAGACAGAGGCGGCCATGGAAGTGTTCCAGACGTTGAAGCGGCGTGGCCATCCCGAGGCCCCGCCTCCGACTGTTTCGGATGGCTGCGGTGGCATCCGCGAAGCGATGGGGGGAAGTCTATGGGAAGGTGCCAGAATACACCGGGATTGGCCGACCACCGACCAGGAAACGGCCTGAGGAGAGTTGG
>JALSIX010000016.1 GCA_026989655.1 Caldilineaceae bacterium | reverse complement strand
CACATCGATGGCCCGCTGGTTGGCCATCAACGCGCTGATGCCGATCTGCAGGGTGCGAAAGATGCCGCTCATGGGAGACCTCAAACGTCAGGGAACCTCAAACGTCAGGGAACCTCGAACGTCAGATGTGCCGGTCGAGCTGTCCGATGGCCGGGCCGTCGGGGCCGGCCCCATGGGTGAGGTAGTGGGTGGCCGGATCCACCCGTTGGCGGGTCAAGGCCGCGGCCAGTTGGATGTTGGTCTGGATCATCTGGGCGTTGACCCGCTGCACCGCGGCCACCTCCTCCGCGCGGCGATGGAGCTCCTGGGTCCGGGCCGCCAGACGACGGGCGTCTGCCTCGGGAAGGCGCTCCATGAGGACCGCGAGCTCCATTCCCTCCCCCTCCGAGCGGACCAGGGCCTGGGCCAGGGCCTGGATGGCCGCCGCCCGTTCCTCCTCCAGGAAGTAGAGGCGACGGGCCAGGTGGGCCTGGGTGAGGGAGGCCCGCACGAAGTCGGGGCCCCTTCCCGCGAGGAGAGCGGCCTGCTGTTCCTGAGCACAGGCGGCCAACTGCCGACAGGTCTCCTCCTGTTCGTCCAGGATCCGACAGAGCTGCTCCAGGTGGACGGAGTGGGCAGCACGTGGACGGGCGGTGTCGTGGGGGGAAGTCGCCCCGGACATGGATAGCCCCCTGCCCCCCTAGGCCTGGAAGAGGAACTGGAGCCGCTGGGCCAGGGCCTCTGGATCCACCTGGTAGTGGCCGCTGCGGAGCTGCGCCTTCAGGGCCTGGACGCGCTCCGAGGGCTGTTGGGCTTCGACCTCCAACTGCGCGCGCACCCGGGCCAGCAGCCGGGCCTCCGGCGACACATCCACCGCATCGGTGGGATGGGAGGGGCCATCCTTGGACTGGCCCGCCCGGGCACCGGTGTGGGCCGTGGGGGGGCCCCCAGGGATCGAGATGGGATCCCGCTCGTGGGCAGTGGAGATCTTCATGGTGGTTTCCTCCCGGATCTGTCGGCGTACGGGACATGGTAGGCGACGATGGCCGCTGCTCTATGTATCGGCACCTCCGGCCTTCCTGATAAGCCGAGCCTCGGCCATGTGGCCAAGATCAATGCGAAGAAAGGCCCAATCGCCTACGTGGATCCGCGGATCTCTCATGGCCGCACCATCTCGTTGGCGATCCGGTGCATCTCGTCCGCGACGCGCAGAGCCCGCAGGTTCAGGGAATAGACCCGTTGGGTGCGCAGCAGGGTGACCATGGTCTGCCCCAGGTCCACGTTGCTCTGTTCCAGGAAACCGCCCAGGAGCACCCCGCGCCCATCCTGGCCTGGAGGGGCCAGCTCGGCCGGCCCGCTGGCCGGCGTGGCCGCGAAGTTGTTGTCTCCGACGCTCAGCAGCCCCCCGGGATTGGGGAAACGGGCCAACTGGACCGTGCCCAGCTCCACGGTCTCGCCCTCCGCCGTGGAGCCCCACACCCGCCCCAGCCGATCCACAAAGGTATCCCGGATGTCCTCCGGGATCTGGATGGGCGGCTCCAGGTACTGGCCCTGGCCGTTCACCAGGTTGCCCGCCGCGTCCGGGCTGAAGTCGCCGGCCCGGGTGTAGTAGAGCTGGCCGTCCGCGGCCCGGACCTGGAAGAAGCCCTCTCCATGGATGGCCAGGTGGAAGGGATGGCCGGTCTGCTGGACCGTGCCCTGGGTCCACAGGCGGGTGGTGCCGGACAACACGGCTCCCAGCCCCTCCACCACCACGTCGCCCGGCTGGCCCTCCTGGAAGAGGGGAGCATCCGCCTCGTCCAACACCCGTTCCCGGAACAGGGCCTGGAACTCGGCCCGGGCGGCCTTGAACCCTGGGGTGTTGACGTTGGCGATGTTGTGGCTGAGCATCTCCAGGCGACGCTGCTGGCTGTGCAGGCCGCTGGTCACCACACTCCACAGTTGGTTCAGGCTGGTGGCCATGGATCGCCTCCCCGCTAGGTGACGCTGCCCACGTTCAGGGCCTCCCGGAGGGTGTTGTCCTGCACCTGGAGGCTGCGCTGGCTGGCCTCGTAGAGGCGCAGGATCCGCATCATCTCCACCACCTGGGCGTTCTCGTCCACGTTGCTTCCCTCCAGATAGCCCTGCCGCACCTGGATCGTCGCCGGGTCCATGGGCTGGGCCCCTTCACCCCGAAAGAGATTGCCGCTCTCGGGCACCAGGGCGGCCAGGTCGGGAAAGGTTGCCAGGCCGAGCTGGCCCACCTGCACACCGTCCACATAGAGGGTGCCCTGCCGGCCGATGGTCAACAGGCCTGGGGGCAGGGTGATGGGCTGGCCGTCGTCCCCCAGGACGAAGTAGCCGTCCCCAGTCACCAGGCGTCCCTGCGCGTCGCGGTGGAAGGAGCCGTCCCGGGTGTAGCGCTCGCCCTCCGGGGTCTGTACCCGGAAGAAGCCCGGACCTTCGATGGCCACATCCAGCGGACGCTCGGTGACCTTCATGTCCCCCTGGGAGAAGTCCACGATGGCCGGCGGGACCAGGAGGCCGCTCTCCAGCCCCCCCACCGTCCCCAGGCGGACGGAGTCTCCCAGGCGGTGGAGCCCCAGACGCTGGAGTTCGTAGGCTTCCCGAGCGGTGAGCACCTGTTTGAAACCCGTGGTCTCCAGGTTGGCCAGGTTCTGGGCCAGGCGGCCCTGGTGGATGGCCGCGGCACGCAGGGCCGCGGCCGCGGTGTAGATGCCCCGGATCATGGGGTTCGCTCCTTGTCCTGTCCGTGGGCAGTGGCCTGGGCCCCGGATGGGGCCGTTCGCTGACGCCGCAGCCACTGCCAGGCGATCACACCGGCGATGACCAGCACCGCCACGGCCCATCCGGTGGGGGGCCAGAGCCCCCGGGTGGCCGCCGCGGCTCGGCCGGTGACCGGGAGCAGCTCCGGCGCCTGGTTGCCCTCCACGGGCAGGGCCACCGGGTTGGGAAGACGGCCGGCCAGCGCGATCTGGTCGGAAGGGGCCGTCCCCACCCGATCCGGGAACTCCAGGGCCACCAACACCCAGGCAAAGTTCTCGGAATAGGGGAGATTCGGCATGGGCTGGGTGATGGTGGCCGTGCCGTCCTCCGCGTAGGCTAGAGGCCCTACAGGGAGGAAACTTCCGTCCACCTTCTCCAGCCACGCGTAGTAGACCATCCCCACCGGTGGGGCCGGCAGGTCCTGGGCCCGCACCTGGACCTCCTCGTCGTTGGCCGAGAGCACCGCAACGCCCTGCCCGTGCTGGGCCGGGGTCCAGTTGGCCTTCATGGGCACGAAGTCCAGGTAGACCTCCACAGGGACGCCATTGGCCCGGACGGGGTGTGCCCAGATGCCGAGCTCCAACACGGCCAGGACCAGGAGGACCCACATCAGACGGAGACCCTGGCTCCAGGGCCCTGGAGATCCGGTCCCCCGGCCCTTGGGCCGGGCGGGCAGACGGCGATGGATGGCTGTGGATCGCATGGTTCCCCTACTCCAGATAGGTTGCAACGGATGGATGGACCGCACGGAGAGCGCGTTTCCGCCGGATGCCAATACCCAGGTGGGATCGTTCAGGTCGCTGCCTCCACCCGCCCCTGGAAACGCAGGAGCAGGCGAAGCTCCTCCACCCCTAGGCCCGTGCGCCGGGCGATCTCCACCAGATCGTCCCCCTGGGCCGCGTAGGCCAGGGCTCGGGCATGGACGCTCAGGGGCGGTGGCTCGGGCACCGGATGGACATGGGGAGCCCCGGAGGTGTCCGCCTCGGAGGGGACGGGGGAGAGCGCCGGCGCGTGCTCGTCCACGGCGGGCCCGGACGCGGAGGGCTCCAGGGCCGGGGCTTCCTGCCGGGGGTCCTCCGGAACGTCCTCCTCCGGGGTGGCCTGGGGCGAGGCGGGAAGCTCCGCCGGGGCGGCGTCGGCCGGGGCCCGGTCCACCTCCTCTGTGGGGGTCTCCTCGGCCCCGGGGGACAGCACCCCGGCATCCAGCCCGTCGATGCGTGCGACGCAACGGTCCATGGCGTCGTAGAGGTAGCGGCTGGCCATGACCAGCTCGTCCGCCAGCTCGTTGACCAGCTCCATCTTCTCGTGCAGCCGGGCCTCCACCTCCTGGAGGCGCTGTTCGGTCCGCTGGACCTGCCAGTACATCCAGGCCGTTCCCACGGCTGCGATCACGGAGATGGTCAGGGCCAGGATCTCGATCATGGGAGGGGCTCCTTTCCTGCAGGGCAGCAGCTAGCTGGCCGCATCCGGGGGCTCGCTGTAGGCGCCGGGGCCATCCAACCAGCCGGAGAACCAGCGGGGGCGGGTGCGCCGCCGCGTCCGGGCCGGGACCGGTGCAGGGGCCCGGGGCGGGTCACCCCGGAGACCGGAGGGCCCCGACGGTTCCGAGGAGGGTTCCCGGGCATCGTTCAGCTCCAGGATGGCCTTCAGGTTCATCATGGCCCGGGCGTGGAGCTGGCACACCCGGGTCTGGCTGATCTCCAGGATCTCCGCGATGTCGCGCATGGTGAGCTCATCGTAGTAGTAGAGGCTCAGGATCTGCTGTTCCCGTTCCGGCAGGCGGCGGATGGCCTCGGCCAGGCGCACCCGCAGCTCCGCCTCCTCCACCTGGTCCAGGGCATCCTCGGCCTCCGGATCCTCCAGCACGTCGTGCAGGTGGATGTTCTGGCCGTCGCTGTCCGTGTGGACCGGCTTGTCCAGGCTGACGAACATGAAGTTGGCGTCCCGCAGGACCTGTTGGTACTGGTCCTCGGTCACGCCGATGGCTGCGGCCACCTCGTGGTCCTCGGGGGGGCGCCCCAGCTCCATGGAGAGCCGGGTGATGGCCTCCTGCGCGGCCTTGACCCGTCTCCGGGCCAGGCGCCCCAGGGGATCGAGCTGGCGGAGCGCGTCCAGCACGGCGCCCCGGATCCGGGTGGTGGCAAAGGTCTCGAAGGCGAAGCCCCGCTCGGGCTCGAAGCGTTCCACCGCGTCGATGAGCCCCAGGATGCCGTAGTTCACCAGGTCGCCCCACTCGATGGCCCCCTGGGGCTTCAGGCCCATCCGACCGATGACCTTGTTGACCAGCGGCGCGTAGTGGACGATCAGGGCCTCCCGGGCGGCCGCGTCCTGGGAGGACCGATACCGCTCCCACAGCTCATCCACGGATACCCGGGGCGGTTCGCCATTGCGCCGGGGGGCTTGGCCGCTCATAGGTCCACGTTCTCCTTATGCACGATGGGCAGGGATGTCCGCCTGAAGGCCATCAGGGCTCCCGAGCCGGTTCCGCCGCTCTCTCGTTCATCAGGCGACGCAACCCGGCGGCCTGGTCGTCGAACGTGCCCTCCTCCGAGGAGTCCGAGGAGATCGATTCCTCCGAGCGGGCAGCGGCCTGGGCGGCTGCCAGGAGCGCGGCCAGGTCCTCGGAAGTGACCTTGCCCTCCTCCACCATCCGCAGGAGCTCGGGATCCGGCTCCTCCGGGGCCTCGGCCGAGGATGTCTCCTCCTCGGCCTCCTCCTCGGCCAGGAGCTCGGCCAGGGCGGCTCGCCGGGCCTCCAGCGTCCGCTCGTAGGCCTGGCGCTGCAGGGGCACGACGACCACGCCCACAAAGGCCACGGCCAGGAAGGAGAGCCCCAACAGGACCACGAAGAACCGCAGGAGGGCCTGGGCCCAGTCGCCGCTGGAGACCAAGGTGGCCAGGGAGACGGTGAAGCTGACCATCAGGATGGACCAGTAGATCCAGTTCCACGTCCCCGGAGAGATGGCCAGAGGGGGGCGATAGACCGCCTTCTCCGGGTTCCCGGTGCCGGCGGTCTTCTCCGGGGGCGTCTTCCCCGGGGAGGACGATGGCATGGATGGCTGTGCAACCGTCACCGAGCTCGCTCCTTCCTTCTAGGTGCCGCGGGGCCCAACGACCCACGGCAGCCAC
>JALSIX010000015.1 GCA_026989655.1 Caldilineaceae bacterium | reverse complement strand
TCTTCTGGACTCAGATGGACCGCGTATTCCTTGGGGCGTCCCATTGGGGCTTCTCCTTTCGTCAAGATTTGGAAGCCCCCCAGTGTACCACAACCCCCATTTTGTATCAAAATATACTTGACTGAGTGCTAGGTAGGGATGCATTATAGAGGCGGTTGGGGGAAAACACAATCGGGGCAGTCCGTCGGGCACACCCGAGGGCCGTGGGCCCACCCGCACATCTGGAATGCGCGCGCCTCTCGACAGGGCGCGCGATGGGGCTGCTCCTCAACCCTGGACGCACCCCACCCCATCCATGGGGCGGTGCCGGAGCCCCTTGCCGAGCTCATTGGCTGGCGGCCTGGATCGCTTCCAGGGTGGCGGCCAGCTCCTCCACCCGGACGGGCTTGCAGATGTAGCGATCCATGCCCGCGGCCAGGCAGGCCTCTCGGTCCTCCACCAGGGCGTTCGCGGTCATGGCGACGATGGTGGGTTGGCGCTCTGGGGGCAGGTGCGCGCGGATGTGCCGGGTGGCCTCCAGGCCGTCCATCTCGGGCATCTGGACGTCCATGAGGACCACATCGTAGGGTCGCTCCTCCAGGGCCTGGACGGCCTCTCGGCCGTTGGACACCACATCCGGTCGGTAGCCCAGCCGCTCCAGGATCCGCACGGTCACCTTCTGGTTCACCGGGTTGTCCTCCACCAGCAACACCCGCAGGGAGCGGCCCTCCTCCCCGGGCCTCGGCCGCCGGAAGGGCGAGGCGGTCGGGGTCTGGTCCAGCTCGGCAGAGCGGCCGCTGAGCACCCGGAACAGGGTCTCGTGGAGACGGTCCTGCTTCACCGGCTTGGTCAGGTAGGCGTCCAGTTGGGAGGTGAGGGCCTGTCCTGCGCTCCGCAGATCCCCCAGGGAGGTGAGCATGACCAGGGGAAGATGGGCCAGGGCCGGATCCTGGCGGATGGCCTGGGCCACCCTGAAGCCGTCCATCTCGGGCATGTGTCCGTCCAGGAGCACCAGGTCGAAGGGCTCGGCCCGAAGCCGCTCCAGGGCCTCCATGCCGGAGGTCACCGCGGTGGGCACCATGCGCCAGTGCTCCAGTTGACGGGCCAGGATCCGGCAGTTGGTGGGGTGGTCGTCCACGATCAGCACCCGCTTTCCGCGCAGCGCGGCGCAGCGGGCCGAGACCCGATCCTGGGTGGGGACTGCCACGGCCGGGATGACGAAGTGGAAGGTGGAGCCCTCTCCCACCTGGCTCTCCACCCAGATGCGGCCCCCCATCAGCTCCACCAGCCGCTTGCTGATGGCCAGCCCCAGGCCGGTTCCGCCGTAGCGCCGGGTGGTGGAGGCGTCCACCTGGGAGAAGATCTGGAAGAGTCGGTCCATCCGCTCGGGGGGGATGCCGATGCCTGTGTCTCGGACCGCGAAGTGGAGGAGATGGCGGTCCGCCTCCTGGGGTTGGGTCTCCACAGTCAGGACCACCTCGCCCCGCTCGGTGAACTTCACCGCGTTGCCCACCAGGTTGATCAGGATCTGACGCAGGCGGGTGACGTCTCCGCGCACGGTGTGGGGCGTCCGGGCATCCACCAGGTAGGCCAGCTCGATGCCCTTCTCGGTGGCCTGGGCCGCGAAGAGGTCCATCACCTCGTTGATGCAGGCGAAGAGCTCGAAGGGCTCGTTGGCCAGCTCCATGTGGCCGGCCTCGATCTTGGAGAAGTCCAGGATGTCGTTGATCAGGTGGAGCAGCACATCGCCGCTGGCCCGGATGGTCTCCACGTAGTCCCGCTGTTCCGGATCCAGCGCGGTGTCCAGCAGGAGGCTGGTGAGGCCGACGATGGCGTTCATGGGGGTTCGGATCTCGTGGCTCATGTTGGCCAGGAACGCGGACTTGGCCCGATTGGCGGCCTCCGCGGCCTCCTTGGCCTGGCGCAAGGCCTCCTCGAGCTGTTTCCGCTCGGTGATGTCCAGGAGGATACCGATGGATCCCACGGAATGGCCGTGCTCGTCCCGGAGCTCCACCGAGGCGTCCGTCATCCATCGGACCTGGCCGTCGCGGGTCCGGATCCGGTAGTCGGCCCGCCACACCCCCTGCCCCCGGTCCCGGACTTGGTGGACGGCCTCCCGGGGAGAGCAGTCGGCCAGAGAGCCCCGCATCACCACGTCCTCGATCCGGGCGACGAAGAGCTCGGGGGTGAGCTCCTCCGGCGGATATCCCAGGAGTTCCTGGATCCGGGGATCCATGTAGACGTAGCGCCCCTCTCGGAGGTCCAGGCGATAGGGGACCCCGCCCACGGCCCCGATGGCCTGGCGGTAGATGGCCTCCAGCTCCCGGAGCCGCTGTTCGGCCTCTCGGCGGGTGCTCACGTCCTGGAAGACCACCAGGTTCATGGGCCGGCCCGCCATCACCATGGGCGTGGCCGTGATGTCCGCGGGGAAGACCTGGCCGTCCAGGCGGATCAGCCGTTCCTCCGCGACGGGCACCGGCTCGCCTTTCTGGAGGCGACGGATGCGCGCGACGGCCCGGTCCCGATCCTCGGAATGGATTCGTTCCGCCACGGGCGTGCCGATCAGCTCCTGGGGGCTCTGGGCGCCCAACATCCGCGCGCCGGCCGGGTTGATGAAGCGGATCGTCTGGCCATCGTGGATGGCCAAGCCTACGGGCAGGAAGTCCACCAGTTGGCGCAGCCGCTCCTCGTTCTCCCGCAGGGCGGCCTGGATCCGCTCCCGCTCGGTGACATCGGCCAGCCGCAGGAGCGTGCCCATGGCCAGGTCTCCCCGTAGACGCATCCGAACCCGGTGGATCTCGACGATGCGGGGGCCGTGGGGGCTGGCCAGGTGGACCAGGGCCTGTCCTTTCTCCGCCAACTGGGCCCGGGCCTGGGGGGGCAGGAGGGGGTCCAGCAGCGCATCCAGGGGCCGTCCTGCCTCCTGTCCTTCCCACCCCAGCAGGTGTTGGGCCGCGGCGTTCCAGCTCACCACCCGGCCGGTCATGTCCGCCACCACGATGCCCTCATCCAGCTGCTGGACGATCTGCTGGTAGGGGACCGGGAGGACCTGGAGCCACTGGTAGCGCTTCATCGCGGTGGCCAGGAGCAGGGACCCGGCCAGGATGCCCAGGAGAGTCAGGTCCACGCCCGACTCCAATGGCCCCTCGGTGACCAGGAAGAGGACGTTCCCGGCCAGGGGCATGGCCATGGCCCCGATGAGCACGGCTGCCTGGAAGCGGTAGAGCCGTTCCTGGCGGCGCAGCAGGGCTCGGACCAGAAGGGCCAGGCCCACAGCCACCAGGCCGTAGCCGATGGCCGTGTGGGCCCAGAACAGGGGGCCGTGTTTCGCCTGGATCCAGGTGATGCGGCCGTGGCCCACGATCTGCCAGTCCTGCCAGAACAGCCCATGGTAGTCGTTGGTCCAGAGCGCGGCCAGGGTCAGGAGCGGATAGAGGGCCAGGAGCCCGGCCTCCCTTGGGCCGAGGCGCTCCCGATACCCCGTGGAGACCAGGATCAGGGCCAGCCAGGCAGGGGGCACGGCCACGATGCCGAGGAAGCTCAGGCGCAGGATCCAGAACTTCAGCCCTGGATCCGACACCAGGCTGTAGAGGGTGAAGGCCAGAAGCCACCAGGTCACCGCGGCCTGGAACAGGGCGAAGATCGCCATGGCTGGGCGGCGGCGATGAAGCCAGCCGTGGTACGCCATGAAGCCGGTGAGGGCCGCTCCGGCCACCTGGACAAGCACCACCCATGTGGGCCACTGTTCCATCGCTGCACCTCGGGCGAACGCAGTCTCGTAAGCCTTGATCGCGTTGGCTGCCGATTACCCTAACAGATCGTCCGGCCTGGGTCCATCCACCCTTTGGGCGATGGCTCCTTTCCCGGGCCCTGTGGCTTGGGCGCCGGCAGATCCGATAAGGTTTTCGGCAGGTGTGTGGCCCAGGACATGGGCTTTGGTGGCCCCTACGAGGTGTGGTACGATCTCCGGTGTCGTCTGCCATCCACGGTCTTGGGTGTCCATGGCAACACGTCCTGCCCTCCTCATCACCGGTCTGAGCGGTTTCCTGGGGTGGAACCTGGCCCAGGAGGCCCATCGCGCGTGGGCGGTGGCCGGCACCTACTACCGCACCCCCCGGCGCGTGGTCCAGGCCCATTTCGGGGCCTTTGCCACCGGTCGCATCGACCTGACCCAGCTCCAGGAGGTCCGGGAGATGCTGGCCGCGACCCGGCCGGACGTGGTGATCCACGCCGCAGCCCTGGCCAATCCCATCCTGTGTGAGCGTTATCCGGACGATTCCTTCCGGAGCAACGTGGTGGCCACCTCTGTGCTGGCCAACCTCTGTGCGGAGCGGGAGATCCCCCTGATCTTCGTCTCCACAGATCTGGTCTTCGACGGCACCCGGGCCCCATATCGGGAGGAAGATCCGGTCTCGCCTGTGAACGTCTACGGCGAGCACAAGGCCCTGGCCGAGGAGGCGGCCCTGGACAGCCAGGAGCGGGTCGCGGTGTGCCGGATGCCGTTGATGTTCGGCCCCCCCAGCCCTACCCACGGCAGCTTCCTCCAGTGGATGTTGCCCAAGATGGCCCAGGGGGCGGTGCTCCATCTCTTCCACGACGAGTACCGGACCCCGGTCAGTGCCCAGGTGGGGGCGCGAGGACTGTTGCAGGTGGCGGGACGTTTTCTGTCCGATGCCGAGGAGCCGCCCATCGTCGGCCGGTTACACCTGGGGGGCCGGGAGCGCATCTCCCGCTATGGGTTCGGCTGTCTGGTCCAGGAGGTGGGCGGATACGCCCAGGCCCGGCTGGAGCCGGTGAGCGTCCACGACTTCAAGGGCCCGGCCGCCCGTCCTCCGGATGTCTCCCTGGACAGCGAACGGGCCTATGCCGCGGGCTACGATCCACCGCCCCTGCGGGAGCAGCTTCGCACGGTGCTTCACATGGTCCAGGAGGGGTGATCCATGCCCCGGGTGCTCTTCCTCTGTTCCGGCAACTACTATCGCAGCCGTTTCGCGGAGCTCCTCTTCAACGCCCTGGCCCAGGAGCGAAACCTCCCCTGGACCGCGGAGTCCCGGGGGCTCACCGTGGATCGGAGCACCAATCCGGGTCCCATCTCGCCCCACGTGGTCGTGGGCCTTCGTCTGCGGGGGATCGAGCCCCCGGGGGAGGCCATCCGGCGGATGCCCCGGCTGGTCACCCTGGAGGAGCTGGCCCGGGCCGAGCGGGTGATCGCGCTGAAGGAGGCGGAGCACCGTCCGGTGTTGGCGGCCCGGTTTCCCGGCTGGGAGGACCGGGTGAGCTACTGGCACATCCATGACCTGGATCAGGCCTCGGCGGCCACGGCCCTGGCCCAGATCCACGACCGGGTCCAGGCCCTTCTGGCCGCCCTGGCGTCTGGGGAAGGGGAATGAGTGGGGAGCTCCAGAGGGAGGGGTACCCTTTTTCGGCCTTTTCGGCTTCCCGGCCGGTTGTCACACCATCCGCAGGAGGGATCGCCATGCACACGGATCTTCCCATGGCCCAAGTGGGCCGGATCTCGGATCTCCAGGTCACCCGGCTGGGCATGGGCACTGCGCCCATCGGCAACCTCTATGCGCCGGTGCCCGAGGCCCAGGCCATCGCGGCCATCCAGCGTGCCTACGAGTTGGGGGTCCGCTTCTTCGACACGGCCCCCCTCTACGGCGCGGGCCAGGCCGAGGAGCGGCTGGGCAAGGCCCTGCGGGGGGTGCCCCGGGATGCGCTGATCATCGAGACCAAGGTGGGCCGCATCGTCCGGGAAGACGGCTCCATCTACTTCGATTTCAGCCGGGATGGGGTGCTCCGGAGCCTGGAGGACAGCCTGCGGCGTCTGGGGATGGACCGGGTGGACATCCTGTTGGTCCACGATCCGGACGTGGAGGACCCGGAAGGGCATTTCCGCCAGGTCGTGGATGAGGCCTTTCCCACTCTGGTGGAGCTGCGGGAGCAGGGGGTGATCCGCGCGGTGGGCGCGGGGATGAACCAGTGGGAGATGGAGTGGGAGTTCGCCCAGCGGGTGGATGTGGACTGTTTCCTCCTGGCCGGGCGGTATACCCTGTTGGAACAGACGGCCCTGGATTTCCTGGTCTACTGCCAGCAGCAGGGCATCGGTGTCTTCCTGGGCGGGATCTACAACAGCGGCATCCTGGCCACAGGGCCGGTGCCGGGCGCGAAGTACAACTACGAGGATGCCCCGCCGGCCATCCTGGAACGGGTGCGGCGCATCCAGGCCATCACGGAACGGCACGGGGTGCCGCTCCACGTGGCCGCCCAGCATTTCGCTCGGGCCCACCCTGCGGTCACCGGGCTGATCGTGGGCTCCGTGTCCCCGGAGGAGGCCGAGGACAACCGGCGCATCTGGGACCTGGAGCTGCCTCCGGCCCTCTGGCAGGACCTTCGGGAGGCGGGCCTCATCGATCCCCGGGCACCGGTGCCTGAGACCCCTTGAGCCCGTTCCCCGTGCCGCCTGTCCTGGTCACCTGGGAGAGGGCTAGGGCGGCGGGGTCCTCTGGAAAGGCGAAACGCCGGGGGACACCCGGCGTTTTCCCTTCTGGTCTCGATTCTGGTCTCGATCTGCGTCTGGTCTCAGTCTTCCGGCATCGAGCTCCCCAGGAGCCGTGGGGGCTCACGGCATATCCACCACACTCCACGTCCACCCCGAGTAGTTGATCAACTGGGTCGGGCTCTTCCCGACGGGGGACGGGTTGACCACACCGGCCCAGAGGATACCCAGCACAGACAACATGGCCAGATGGCGGATCCAGCGAGACGTGCGCTTGCCCATGGGTGGTACTCCTTTCCTGTGTGCGATAGGCTACAGGGTGGCTTCTGGGTGGGGATGGCCGTGACTCCCTGGCCGCTCGATGCTCGGTTCATCAAGGACTGCGGCCGGCACTCGTCTGTGCCCTGTGGGCTTTGGCTCTGTAGTTCCCCTAGCCTCACGGTACCAGTGTAACGCACGTCCCTATTTTCGGGCAATCCATGATCTGGCGTAAACGTGACCTTCCGGTAAGGCTGGGGACAAGGTCTGGGGCTGTCTGTTGATCTCTGGGGGTTTCCTGGGCTGGGGGGAGAAGAACGAGCGCCGGGCACGTGCCCGGCGCTCAAGGGGAGGAGAGAGGTGTCAGGCGAGGGCCTCAGGGGCCGCTCCAGGTCCAGCCGCTGGTATTGGTCCGGGGAGGCTCCAGGAAGGGGGGGATCTCTGCGGCCTGGCTGGTGGAGCTGGCCAGCCCAATCCAGAGCAGGCCGGCCACCAGGAGCACCATCAGGCGATGGAGCCAGAGGGACCTGACTTTGTCTTGCATCGGGACACTCCTTTCCCTGACAGGAAGCCCACTGGGGGCCACACGTTTTGGTGCGTTTGGAACCCGGGTCCCGGCTTTGGGGTGTCCAGGCAACCCGCCGTAAGTTCCGGCTCCACTGTACTACGGCCCTGACCGGATGTCACTGGCTCCCCGGTCCTATAGGAGGGCCGGGCGAGCCGGGCACCCGTGTCGGCGAGCTTACATTGGGGGATTTCCTGTCAGGTCGATTGCGGGCCCCAGGGCGGGGATCAGGGCGGGGCCGGGGTGGGCTCCAGGACGGGGAGAGATTGGAGGAGGAAGCCCAGGCGGATCCGGCTCAGGGCCGCGAGCTGGGGATCCGTGTCCTGGGCCAGGTCGAAGGCCCGCTGGTAGTGTTCGATGGCCTCTCGGGGGCGGCCGGCGGCCTCTGCGACGTTGCCCAACAGGTAGTGGGCCAGGGGGTCCTGGGGGGCCAGGGCCAGCGCCTGTTGGGCCGCTTCCTCCGCGCCGGCCAGGTCTCCCACGGTCAGCCGCACGTTGCCCAGGGTGATCCAGAGGGACCCGTGTTCCTGGGGGGGCGTGCTTTCGAACAGCGCCCTCATCACGGCTTGGGCCCGGGCCCGGTCGCCCATCCGTTCCAGGACGGCCGCTTCCCACGCGCGGAGCTCTGGGTCCGTCGGGTCCACCCGGGCCTTGGCCTCCTGGATCCGCTCCAGGGCGCCCTCCCAGTCCTGCTCCAGGGCCCGTTCCTGGAGCTCGGAGACCAGCTCGCTCATGAGCACTGCCTGGGGGTCTGGCGGGAAGAGCCGGATGAGCAGCCAGTACCCACCCCCCACCACCAGGGCCAGGACAAGGGCCACCCGAAGGGCCCGAAGCCACGCGCGACGCCGCTGCTCCTGGGCCAGCCGATCCAGGTGCCACCAGAACCCCTCGGCCGGAAGGTGGGCCTGGCGGAGACGGCCCAGGCCGCCGGCGCCTCGGGCCGCCTGGACGACCCGGTGGGGATCCCGCTCCAGGCGGTTCAGGATGGATGCCTGCCGGGTACGCTCTGGCCGCGTGTCGATCCCCTGGGCCTCCAATGCTCGAAGCCCCGCGTCGATCTGGTCCAGCAGGGCCAGGAACTCGGCCACGTTCCCCGGCCCCAGGTTGGCCAACAGCTTCTCGGCCCGGGCCAGGCGAACCCGGATGCGGTCCAGGGGGGTGCGGGGTTCCTCCCGGATCGCGTGGGCCATCTACCGGGCTCCTGGAGCGGCTCGGCCATCCCGGGCGCCGTTGGCCTGGACCTTGGAAGGGGCTTCGGCCTCTTGGCCATTGGGCGACGCGGACTCCTGGGCCCGGAGCTCCTCCTCGCGCTGGATCTCCCGATAGACGCGGTTCAGACCGGATTTGATCTGGCTCTCGATCTTGGACTTGCGGTCCGGGGGCACCGGGAACCAGGCCAGCATCTCGCCCACCAGGCCGCTCTTGACCTCGTTCTTGGTCTTGCCGGCCCGGTAGAATTCCCGGACCCGTTTGCGCATGTACTGGATGTACTCCTCCACCTTGTAGGTGGCCTCTGGGCCGCAGGCTTCCCCGTGGCCGGGGACCAGGAGGTCTGCGCCCAGTTGACGGATGAAGCGCAGGGCCTCGATCCACTGGCGGGTGTCGGCCTGGGCCATGTAGGGGTGTTGGTCCACCCACACGATGTCGCCCACGAAGCAGATCTTCTCCGCGGGCAGCCACACGATGCTGGTGGCCGGGGTGTGGCCGCCCACCCAGATGAGCTGGATCTCCCGGCCTCCGTGGAAGAGCTTGGCCCGTTCGGTGAAGGTGATGTGGGGCGGGATGATGACGATGTGGGTGAGCTGGGCCTGGATCTCCGGCTCCTTCTTGAAGCTGTTGCGTACTCGCTCCTTGAAGTTCTCCGTGTACCCGGACATCTCCTTGTGGGCCCGTTCGTGGGCGATGACCCGGCTGGGCATGAACCACTGGTTGCCCAGCGCGTGCCCGCGATGGTGGTCTGTGTTCACGATGAACAGGAAGGGCATCCCAGGGCACTCCTCCTCGATCTGGCGACGCCAGTCCTGGGCCTCCGAGGGGATCAGCGGCGTGTCCACCAGGATGACCCCTTCCTGGGTGCGGATGAAGCCCGGGGTGCAGCCCCGGTAGTGGGGGTTGATGAAGACGCCCGGGGCGATCTCCTGTCGCATGGGCCCGGGCTCCACGGTGGGCGTGCCGGCCTCTCCCGTGGGGATCTCCTGCTTTCGTGCCTGGACGGCCATGGATGACCTCCTTTCAGCCGTGTGCGATGCGTGCCCTGGGTTCGGTCAGGCGGTGTGGACGCCGCGGAACGCCGCCGGGGCCAAGTATACCCTCTACCCGACAGGGGGGCAACGCCCGGGCAATTATGTAAAATTTGTGGGGTGGAGAATCGGTGGGGGCCTGGGCGGTGCGGACAGGGGAGCCGGGCCTTGGGGCGCCGACCGTCTGTCTCCCGTGGCTCCATGGAGGTTGCCCTGTAGGGTGGACGTGCTATAATGGCGAGGGCAACCGGTTGCGACGCCGGTGTCAGCGGGTCAGGTGGATCGACTTCTTCCGGCAACGACGCCTGGCATCCGTTCTGCGAGGGAACCCCGTCGACGACGACTCCTACGTTGCCGGCTTTTTCCTGCCCCTTGAGGCGCCCGGCGGAGGCCGGGAGATGGGCCGGGCGCCCCACCGCTCCACCGCTCCTGGACGGAGCGTTCTGCCAGCGAGGACCATGTCCTGGATCACCGAGCGTACGGGATGGTGAGATGCGCATCCGGATGGGTGTGATGACCAGCGGCGGAGACGCCCCTGGGATGAACGCTGCCCTCCGGGCCGTGGTGCGAACCGGCCTGGAGCTGGGCGGGGAGGTCTATGCCATCTACGAGGGGTACAAGGGGCTCATCGCGGGCGCCACCTACATCCGCCCCGTGGACTGGAGCAGTGTGGGTGGGATCCTGCACCAGGGGGGCACGGTCTTCGGCACGGCCCGGAGCCCGGAGTTCCGGACCCGGGAGGGCCGGCTGCAGGCCGCGCGGCACCTGGTCCAGCGGGGCATCGACCGCCTGGTGATCATCGGGGGCGACGGCAGCCTCACCGGCGCGCACGTGCTGCGCCAGGAGTGGCCCCACCTGCTCCAGGAGCTGGTGGAGGCCGGCCAGGTGGCCCCGGCCCTGGCCGAGCGCCACCCCCACCTGGCCGTGGTGGGCCTGGTGGGGACCATCGACAACGACATGTACGGCACGGACATGACCATCGGCGCGGACACCGCGCTCCACCGGATCGTGGACGCCATCGACGCCATCTCCAGCACCGCGGCCAGCCACCAGCGCACCTTCGTGGTGGAGGTGATGGGCCGCCGGTGTGGTTACCTGGCCCTGATGGGAGGGCTGGCCTCTGCCGCGGACTGGGTGCTGATCCCGGAGAGCCCGCCGGACGTGCCGGACTGGGAGGCCAAGATGTGCCGGGTGTTGCGGGAGGGGCGGAAGGCCGGCCGCCGGGACAGCATCGTGGTGTTGGCCGAGGGGGCCGTGGACCGGGAAGGGCGGCCCATCACCCGGGATTACCTGAAGCAGGTGTTGGAGGAGGGGCTGGGGGAGGAGGTCCGGGTGACGGTGTTGGGCCATGTCCAGCGGGGCGGCTCTCCCAGCGCGTACGATCGGCTGCTGAGCACCATCCTGGGGGCCGCGGCCGCGTGGACCGCGGTCCACCCAGAGCCGGGGCAGGACGCGGTCCTGGTGGGGATCCGCAACAACCGGGTGGTCCGCCTGCCCCTGATGGAGTGTGTGGAGCGCACCCGGGAGGTCAACGGGTACCTGGAGAACCGGGAGTTCCACCGGGCCATGGAGCTACGGGGGGCGAGCTTCCAGGACGCTTTCCGCATCCTCCGGACCCTGGTGCGGGCCCTGCCCCATCCCCCCCGGCCCGACCGGCGGCGGCTGCGCATTGCGGTGCTCAACGCGGGGGGGCCCGCCCCGGGGATGAACCCGGCTGTGCGGGCCTTCGTCCGCCTGGCCGTGGACCGGGGCCACATCCCCGTGGGGGTGGAGCGGGGCTTTCGGGGCTTCATCGACGGCAAGCTCCGGGAGATGGATTGGATGAGCGTGAACGGCTGGGCCCCGGTGGGCGGCTCCGAGCTGGGAACCAGCCGCAAGATCCCCGCGGGGGGCGAGCTCTACCAGTTGGCCCGGACCATCGAGGAGTGGCAGATCGACGCGGTGGTCATGATCGGCGGCTGGGCAGGCTACCAGGCCATGCGCACCCTCTACCAGGCCCGGGAGCATTTCCCCGTCTTCAACATCCCCTTGGTCTGTGTGCCCGCCACCATCAACAACAACCTCCCCGGCGCGGAGCTGAGCATCGGCGCGGACACCGCGTTGAACAGCATCGTGGAGGCCGTGGACAAGATCAAGCAGTCGGCCGTGGCCTCCAACCGGGCCTTCGTGGTGGAGGTGATGGGCCGCTACTGCGGCTATCTGGCCCTGATGGGGGCCCTGGCCAGCGGCGCGGAGCGGGTCTATCTCCACGAGGAGGGGATCCGCCTGGCCGACCTGGAACGGGACATCGAGCTCCTGCGGCAGGGGTTCCTCCGGGGCAAACGGCTGGGCCTGATGATCCGCAACGAGAAGGCCAACCCCCTCTACACCACGCCCTTCATCGCTGCCCTGCTCGAGGAGGAGGGCGGGGACCTCTACGACGTCCGCTACGCGGTGTTGGGCCATGTCCAGCAGGGCGGCAACCCGACGCCCTTCGATCGCATCATGGCCGCCCGGTTCGCGGCCTACGCGCTGGACTACGTGGAGGAGCACCAGGACCGGGCCTCTGGGGAGGCCGGCGCGGCGGTGTTGGGGCTGCTGGACGGGGCCATCCGCTTCACGCCCATGGACCAGATCTCCCGGGCGGTGGAGGAACCGTTTCAACGGCCTCGGGAGCAGTGGTGGATGTCCCTGCGCCCTCTGGCCCGGGTGTTGGCCCAGCCCACACCCGGGTTCTATCGGGAGCACGGGGAGCCCGTGGCGCTGGACGCGCTGTTCCACGACCCGGGCCCCCTGGAGGATTGGGGCCCGGATGCCCGTTCCGAGGCCCGTTGAGCCCATCTCGACCGGGGCTTTCGAGCGATGTACGGCCAACGCCTGTATCCATCCCTTCTGCGCCTGCTCTGTGAGGAGGTCCATCCATGCGCATCGGTATCCTGACCGGCGGGGGCGATGTCCCCGGCCTGAACCCCTGCATTCGCGCCATCGTCTATCGGGCCATCGATGAGGGACACGAGGTCCTGGGCATCCGTCGCGGGTGGGCTGGACTGTTGTACCTGAACCGGGACGACCCGGAGTCCGTGCGCCAGTGGACCATGAAGCTGGACAAGCAGGTGGTCCGCACCATCGACCGGACCGGGGGCACCGTCCTCCACACCAGCCGGACCAACCCGAGCAACGTGCGCCCCCAGGAGGTGCCCGACTTCCTCAAGGATCCGGAACATCCCGAGGCCGAGGAGGCGGACGAGCGGCCTCGGGATTTCACACCCCATGTGCTCAAGAACCTGGAGTTCCTGGAGGTGGATCGCCTGATCCCCATCGGGGGCGACGACACCCTGAGCTACGGGGAACGGCTGCATCGGGAGGGATTTCCGGTCATCGCCATCCCCAAGACCATGGACAACGATGTCTACGGCACGGACTACTGCATCGGCTTCAGCACCGCGGTGACCCGGAGCGTCCAGTTCATCCACCAGCTCCGCACCAGCGCGGGCTCCCACGAGCGCATCGCGGTGGTGGAGCTCTTCGGCCGCTACTCGGGGGAGACCAGCCTGGTCAGCTCCTACCTGGCCAACGTGGACCGGGCCATCATCTCCGAGGTGCCCTTCGACCCGGAGAAGTTGGCGGACCTGTTGATGCGGGACAAGCGGGAGAACCCGAGCAACTACGCGATGATGACCATCAGCGAAGGGGCCCACATGATCGGGGGCAAGATGGTGGAATACGGCGAGATGGACGCCTACGGCCATCGGAAGCTCGGGGGCATCGGCCGCATCACCGCGGACGCCATCAAGCAGATCACCGGCCAGAAGATCATCTACCAGCAACTGGCCTACCTCATGCGTTCCGGCGCGCCGGACGCAGTGGACCTGATGGTGGCCACCAACTACGCCCATCTGGCGGTGGACCTGATCATCAGCGGGGCCAGCGGCCGTATGGTGGCCCTGCGAGACGGCACCTACACCCATATCCCCATGAGCACGGTGGCCAGCGGCGTGAAGCGGGTGGACGTGGACGAGCTGTACGATGTAGAGCAGTATCGGCCCAAGGTGCGCCACGTCCTGGGCAAACCCATGTTCCTCTACTGACTACGTACGGATACGGCGCGCCCAGGCGGGTCTGGACCACGGGCCTTGCGCCTGTCTGCCGGCCCGCCTGGGGCGATCTCCCCTTCGATGGACGCCGGGACATCCCCGTGGTTCTTCTGCGAATGCCAGGATCCTGGCTGCGGCCTGCGCTTTCCCGCGCCCCTGCCCCTGGCGGAGGGGGCCTGCCCCCGCTGTGGCGGGGAGACGAGCTGTCAGCCGGCCCTGCCCGCTTCCCGGCTCCATCCCCCCTCCCGGCCATCCTGGCCCTCTGGGGTCCGCCTCGCCGTGCTGGCGGACAACCTGCGCAGTGCGTACAACGTGGGCTCCATCCTCCGCAGCGCGGACGGGGCGGCCGTCTCCCATGTCTACCTGTGCGGCATCAGCCCCACCCCCCTGCATCCTCGGGTGGGCAAGACCGCCCTGGGCGCGGAGCGGGCCCTGCCCTGGAGCTACCATCCCAACGCGCGACGTCTGGCCCGGGAGCTCCTGGGCCGAGGGGCCCGGCTCTGGGTCTTGGAGCGCACCGGAGCCGGCACGGAGCTCTTCCAGGTGGCCCCGCCCGGTTCGGGCGAGGTGATCCTGGCGGTGGGGAACGAGCAGGCCGGGGTGGATCCCGCGCTGGTAGAGCTGGCCCACCGGTGTGTGTACCTGCCCATGGCGGGCGTCAAGGGGTCGTTGAACGTGGCCAGCGCGGCGGCTGTGGCCCTCTACTGGATGCGCTACGGACCGGGAGCTCCGCGCCGATGACGATCGGATGAGGACCATCGGAGCTCAGGGGGGATTCCACTCCGGGCCGGAGCCGGATGGAAGGGGTGGAGAAGGCGAAGGGGGAGGGCGGCCCGGGCCGCCCTCCCCCTTCGGATAGAAATTCTTTCGGCTGTGGCCCCCCTGTGCCGGTGACAGGCGGAGGCCGGATCTGCCGTGGCAGCGGGACCTCACCGGTTCATTCTTGCCGGTTCATCCTTGTCCCCAGGCCCGCCGGGGCTCGATGGCGTAGATGACCCGGACTTCCCCCTCCTGCAGCCAGGGGTAGTCCCGTCCGATGTACTTTCGGGCCAGCCTGTGGATGTGTTCCACGGCCCCCTCTTCGGTGATGGCCACCACCTGGCCCTGGATGCCCAGGTAGCGATAGGGGTTGTCCGGATCCTGGATGCTCAGGGCTACCCTGGGGTTGGCCCGCATGTTCCGGTCCTTCCTGCGCCCCCGGGAGCTGTTGATCCGGATGTGGTGGCCGTCGTACTCGAACCACACCGGGGTGACCTGGGGCATGCCCGCCTCGCTCACCGTGGCCAGGTGGGCAAAGGTGAGCTTTTCGGTCAGCAGGTCCAGGTACTGCTCCGGGATGATGGCCATGGAGCACCTCCTCTGGCCTGGACGGGGCTCATTCGCCCCGTAGGGTGAGCAGATAGGCGATGAGATCGGCCAGATCCTGGGGGGTGAGGATCTCCCCGAAGTTGGAGGGCATGATCCCCGCGCTGTACCCGTCCACCACGTAGACGTCCGGATCCACGATGCTCTCGTAGAGATAGGCCGCGGGGCCCATGTCCGGCTTGCGGGTGACCGCGAGGTTGGCCATGTTGGCCCAGGAGGGCGCGATGGCTGTCTGGTTTGGATCCAGGCTGTGGCAACCCACACAGCCGTTCAACTGGGCCAGCTCGGCCCCTCGGGCGGGGTCCCCGGGCATCAGGGCCGCGATCTCCTCCGGAAGGCCCGCGTAGATCTCCTCCTCGGTCAACTGGGTGATGTCCGGCAGAGGGGTCGGTGTTGGAGGGACGAACTCCTCCTCGGCGCCCTCGGGCGGCATGTCCGGCGAGATGAGGGTGGTGGAGGGATCCGGGGCACAGGCCCCCACCACCAGGGCCAGGAACACGATTCCCGCCAGGGCAACAGGAGCGTACCGAAGGCTTGCAAGGCGCACCATGGTGATGTCCTCTCTGAGACGGCGAAAAGGAGGCCTCGTGGTCGGCCAGGTTGGGTTGCACGATGGGACCGCTGGAACGGCCTCTAGTGTACCACGATCGCCGGGGACGCGCAATTTCATGCGCGAAAATTCACAAGAAGTGGGGGAGCGCCTGGAACAGCCGAGCGTAGGCCTCCTGGCCCCGGCGGAAGCTGGCCAGCCGGAAGAACTCGTCGGGGCTGTGGATGTTCTCGTCGGGCAGGGCGAAGCCAAAGGAGACGGTGTAGAGCCCCACCTGGTCCAGCAGGATGCCGGTCACCGGGATGGTGCCTCCGCTGCGGACCGGGTAGGGTTCCCGCCCGTAGAGCTCCGCCAGCACGGCCCCGGCAGCCCGGTTGCCCGGGTGGTCCAGGGGGATCCGGTAGGGGCGGGCTCGGCCGCCCAGGGCATCCACCCGCACCCGTACGCCGGCGGGCAGGTGTCGCTGGATGTGCTCGCTCAGCCGTTCCAGGATGGTCTCCGGGTCCTGGTCCGGCACCAGCCGGCAGGTGATCTTGGCGTGGGCCTGGCTGGGCAGGACCGTCTTGATCCCGTCCTGGGTGAACCCACCCCAGATGCCGTTGGCGTCCAGGGTAGGACGGATCCAGCGGCGTTCGAGGACGGTGTAGCCGGGCTCACCGAAGGGCTCGGCCACGCCGATCTCCCGGTAGAAGGCCTTCTCGTCGAAGGGGACCTGGGCCAGGGCCTCTCGCTCCTCCGGTGTCAGCTCCACCACCGAGTCGTAGAACCCCTCCACCGCCACGCGGCCCTCGGGGGTGTGGAAGCTGGCGATGAGCTGGGCCAGGGCGTGGATGGGGTTGCGCACGGTGCCGCCGTAGATGCCGGAGTGGAGGTCCCGGCTCGGCCCGGTGACTGTGATCTCCAGGCCGCACAGCCCCCGGAGCCCCAACAGGAGCAGGGGCTCTGTCTCGCTGAACTGGCCGCCGTCCGCGCTGAAGGCCACGTCCGCGGCCAGGAGCTCTCGGTGTTGGGCGACGAAATCCGGGAGCTGGGGGCTGCCGATCTCCTCCTGGCCCTCGAAGAGGAACTTCACGTTGATGGGGAGGCGCCCCGTCGTGGCCAGGAGGGCCTCCAGGGCCAGGATCGGCGCGAACATGTTGCCCTTGTCGTCCGAGGCGCCCCGAGCGTAGATCCGGCCATCTCGGACGGTGGGCTCGAAGGGGGGTGCGCTCCACAGCTCCAAGGGATCCACGGGCTGGACGTCGAAGTGGCCGTAGATGAGGGCCGTGGGGGCATCTGGGCCGGCGTGGAGCCAGTCCCCGTAGACCACCGGATGCCCGCCGGTGGGGAACACCTGGACGTGCTGGGCGCCGGCCTGGCCCAGCCGCTCTGCGACCCACTGGGCGGCCCGTTCCACGTCCGCGGTGTGGTGAGGGAGCGCGGAGATGCTGGGGATGCGCAGGAAATCCACCAGCTCGTCCAGAAACCGATCCTGTTCCTTTTCCAGGTAGGATGACCACGTGGTCATGGCAAGGAGCCTCCTCGTGCGTGGATGGGATGGAAGATGTCTGGCAGATCGATGGCTGTGTGGTGGAGCGTCGACGCTGGATGGGTCCGGCCCAGGGGCGGCTTCCCCCCTGTGGAGTCCACGTCCTCGGTGGTGCTACGGTTGGGGCCGCTCCGGTCCAGGCCGTCTCTCCTCCTGAAGCCTCGCGGCCTCCCAGGCCAGGAGGGCCCGTTTGCGGGCTCGGCCCCATCGATAGCCGCTGACCACACCGGTGTTGCGCAGGACCCGGTGGCAGGGGACCAGATAGGCCACTGGGTTGTCTGCCACGGCCCGGCCCACCGCCCGGGCAGCCTGGCGCGGAAGCCCCATGCGTCGGGCCAGATCCCCATAGCTGATGACCGCGGCTGGGGGGATCCGCAGCAGGGCCTTCCACACCCGGCTCTGGAAGTGGGTGCCACGTACGTGGAGGTGCAGCGGCGGATCCAGGAGGGGCTGGAGGTGGAAGATCCGGACCAGGATGGCCTGGGCCCAGGGGGGATCCTCCTGGAAGAGGGCCTGGGGCCATGTCCGACGCAGGCGCTCCAGCGCGGCCCGGTAGGATCCTGGGCTGTCGGTGAAGGCCAGTCCGCAGATGCCCTGGGGGGTGACGGCCACCAGGGCCGGGCCGAAGGGGGAGAGGCCCGTGCCGTAGCGGATGGTGGGCCCGTGGCCTCTTGTCCGGCATGCACCCGGGCGCACCGCCTCCATCGTCACCCGCAGGCGGTGGCGCCCCCCTGGTGCCGAGCGTCCGGCCGCGAAGGCGGCCTCCAACACGCTCTGGGATTCGGCCAGGGCCTGCTTGGCATGGTCCGCGGTCAGGTATTGGAGAAAGCACTCGGGATCGATACCCAGCCAGCGCCTGAACGTCTGCCGGAGGTGGTGGAGGCTGAGGCCCACCTGCTGGGCCACCGCGGCCAGGGAGGGGTACGGGGCCCCGCGTTCGGCCAGGTGGAGGATGGCCTGGACCATTCGGCCGAGGAGCTGGGGATCGGAGTCTCCGGGCCAGGCTTCGGGGAACGGGGTTGGCTCGGAAGGGGCCATGGGGTTGGTCCTCCTTTGGTGCGGGATGGCCGGTGGAAGCGATCCCATGGGGACGGAGGGGGGCTCCAGGCGGACCGGTACGCGAGGACGGCGAGGGTCCAATGCTTCTCCACCCCTGGAGGGCGCCATGCATCCTGGGCCTGGGCTCCCTCCCCCGCCGCCTGCCCGGAAAGTTCCACGGCCTGGCTCTTGGAGCCTCCCTCGTGCCGCCGTGGTGCGCGCACGGGGACACGCCTTGGACTACACTCTATACCCTTTCTGGGTGTCCACCAAATCGGCCTCGGTGCACTCCATTCGGAAGAAAACGTCCTCCCCGGGATGGGAACCCTGCTGCCGGCCGCTTTTGTCCTTCTCCAGAAGCCGTGCTATCATGGGGACATGGGCGTGCAACCACACCATCCCACACCGCACCATCTGTCGACGTGGGTCGGGACTTCCTACTCGTATTCGAGGGGCGCAGGGCGCCCCGTCCTGGCTGCACGCGCCACCTGTCCCGGGTCCACCTGACCTGGGGAGCAACCCGGAATCCCGACGCGTGGCGCGAGCCACGCGTTTTTTGTTGTGGTCCTGTGTTGTCGACGCCGGGGCCCGGCGGTCCGCCCTTGCAGGACACCGGAGACACCTGGCACCGTGTCCCCAGCCCTGTCAGGAGATGACCATGGCAGCCTTTCCACCTGTGGACGAACAGATGCGGATCCTGATGCGGGGGGTGGAGTTCGGCGACGAGCGCACCCGCCAGAACATGGAGCGCGAGCTGCGGGAGCGGCTCCAGCGCAGCGCGGACACCGGTCGACCTCTGCGGGTCTACTGCGGCTTCGACCCCACCTCCACAGAGCTGCACCTGGGCCACACCGTCCCCATGCGGAAACTGCGTCAGTTCCAGGACCTGGGACACCAGGCCATCTTCCTCATCGGCACCTTCACCGGAACCATCGGGGATCCCAGCGACAAGGACGCTGCCCGCCAGCAGCAGTCCCTGGAGGAGGCCCTGGAGAAGGCCCAGGCCTTCGTGGACCAGGCCTGGCGGATCCTGGACCCGGAGCGGACCCTGGTGGAGTACAACCACAGGTGGCTGGCCAAGCTGACCTTCAGCGAGGTGATCCACATGGCCAGCCTCTTCACGGTCCAGCAGTTCCTGGCCCGGGAGAACTTCGCCAACCGGTACGCCAAGGGCGATCCCATCTGGCTGCACGAGTTCTTCTATGCCCTCATGCAGGGCTACGACGCGGTGGCCCTGCGGACCGATGTCCAGATCGGTGGGACCGACCAGCTCTTCAACCTGATGGCCGGGCGCAAGCTGATGGAGGCCTATGGGCTGGAGCCCCAGGTGATCCTCACCTTCCCCATCCTGGTGGGAACCGATGGCCGGCTGCGGATGAGCAAGTCCACCGGCAACATCATTGGCATCGACGAGCGCCCTGGGGTGATGTTCACCAAGGTCCTGAACCTGCCAGACGCTGTCTTCCGCAACTACGCGGAGCTCCTGACCCGCTGGAGCCCGGAGGAGATCGACGCCATGATCGGGGCCATGGAGCGGGGCGAGCTCAACCCCCAGGACGCGAAGCGGGCGCTGGCCTGGGAGATCGTCAGCATCTTCCACGGCGACGCCGCCGCGGACCGGGCCGCGGAGGATGCCCGCCGCATGCATCGGGGCACCGCGCCCAGCGATGCCCCCCAGATCCGGCTGAGCGGACCGAGACCTCTGGTGGACCTGGTGGCCGAGGCCGGGCTGGTGAAGAGCAAGAGCGAGGCCCGCAGGCTCATCCGCCAACGGGGCATCCGCCTGGATGGGCAGACCGTGGAGGACGAGCACGCGGTGGTCACCCCCTCGGACCGGAGCGAACAGGTGATCCAGGTGGGGAAGCGCAAGTTCCTCCGGGTGCTGGCCACATAGGCCAGCCCTGGCCAAGAGATCTCTGGCCGGACATCGGTGGCAGCGTTCTCGCGGTCGCGCCGTGGCCCCCAGGCCTCGTCGGCGGGGGGCCACGGCGCGGAGGCAGGGCGCAGGGCAAACGAGGCAAAAGACAAGAGCCGAGCCGTCACGCTTCCCCCGATAGCGGCTTCCAACCGCAACGTGACGTCTCGACTCTGGCACCCACTATACCACAGCCCGGCCGGCTTGTAAAGCCCCCAATTTGCCATTTCTTTCCCCGGATTGAAACGATTTAGGCCACTTCAGCTTACGACACGCGTTCAGATCTGCCCCCGGGACGCCCGAACTTCGCGTCCCGGGTTTTCCATTTCGGCTGGGGGGCGTGTCTCACGAGGGGCAGGCTCGGCAGGGCCAAGGCCTGCTCGCATCCCAGCAGAGGGGAGGGCCGCCTGCCTGCCCACGATGCTGGGGAGATGCCCAATATGCCCTCGATTGGACGGGCCGGAGGGGTGCCTGGGCATGGAGCCCCGCACCGAGGACGGCCCTCTCCGGGGAAAACGTCGCGTCGGGGCAGACGTCCCTCCGTTGAAGACGTCCCTCCGTTGAAAACGATTGAAAAAACCTGTTTGACACGCCCAGACCCCTTCGGTAAACTGGAAATCTGCAAGCTGGAAGTCTGCCGTTGGGCGGGCCCCATCGGTATCCCCTGCCGATGCCTGGATCTCCTCTGTGCCCTTCCCGCGGAGGGCCCTGCCGCTGTCGGGCGCGGGACGCGGTCGGCCCTCTGTTCGGCCATGTTGGACGAGAACCGGAGGCGGGACCCATCCGGTTCCATCCGGTCTGGAGGACACCTCTCACCCACCCTCATCAGCGCATGGAGGTATGGCTCATGTATCGGCACCTGCTTCGTACCCGCTTCTGGTGGATCGGCCTGACGGTTCTCGCGTTGCTGATCGGCGCCTGTGCTCCCTCCCCGGCTCCGGAAGGGCAGGAGGCGGCCCCTCCGGCGGCGGAAGCCCCGGCCGAGGAGGCGGCAGCCGCCCCCGCAGAGCCCGCTCCCACGGGCAGGTACCGCGAGGCTCCCATGCTGGCAGAGATGGTGGCCCGGGGCGAGCTGCCCCCGGTGGACGAGCGCCTGCCCGAGGAGCCATTGGTCCAGGAGGTGGTGGAGGGCGTCGGCAAGTACGGGGGCGTCCTGCGTCGGGGCTTCCTGGGGCCATCGGACCACAACAACTACACCCGGGTGGTGTACGACGCCCTGGTTCGCTTTTCCCCAGACGGCGCGGAGGTCATCCCCCACATCGCCAAGGGCTGGGATTCCAACGAGGACTTCACCGTGTGGACCCTCTACCTGCGCCAGGGCATGAAGTGGTCCGACGGCGCGCCCTTCACCGCGGACGACATCCTCTTCTGGTACAACGACATCCTCCTCAACGAGGAGCTGAGCCCCACCCCGGCCCTGTGGATGGTGAACCAGGATGGCTCCGTGGCCACGGTGGAGAAGGTGGACGACTACACCGTCCGCTGGACCTTCAAGCAGCCCAACACCGCCTTCCTGTTGGAGCTGGCCAACAAGGACGGCGCGGACAAGTCCATCCACAACCTGGCCTTCGCGCCGGCCCACTACATGAAGCAGTTCCATCCCAACTACGTGGACCGGGAGGCCCTGGAGGCCAAGGCCCAGGAGGAGGGCTTCGACACCTGGACCGAGATGTTCGCGGTGAAGGTCATGCCCCACCTGAACCCGGAGCGGCCCAGCACCGCGGCCTGGGTGCCGGATGGCTCCACGGTCTCGGACCAGGTCTTCGTCCTCAAGCGCAACCCCTACTACTTCGCGGTGGATCCCCAGGGCAACCAGCTCCCCTACATCGACGAGGTGCGCTTCACCTTCTTCGCGGACAAGGAGGCCCTGAACCTGGCCGCGGTGGCGGGTGAGCTGGACTTCCAGGCCCGGCACATCAACATGAGCAACTACCCGGTCTTGGTGGAGAACCAGGACAAGGGCGGCTACCGGGTCCTCACCTGGCCCACTTTCGGTGGCTCGGACGCGGTGCTCATGTTCAACCAGACCTATGTGGCCAAGGACCCGGCCGTGGGCGAGCTGCTGCGGAACCGGGACTTCCGCGTGGCCCTCTCCTACGCCATCGACCGGGAGGCCATCCGAGAGCTGGCCTTCCTGGGCCTGGGGGAGCCTCGGCAGCCGGTGCCTGCCCCCAACCATCCCTACTATCCGGGGGACGAATGGGCCTACAAGTACACGGAGTACGATCCGGATAGGGCCAACCAGATGCTGGACGCCATCGGCCTGACGGAGCGGGACGATGAGGGCTTTCGCACCCTGCCCAATGGCGAACGGCTGGACCTGGAGATCAGCGTGGTGCCCGCGTTCGCCAACTGGTCCGATGTGGCCCAGATCGTGGTGGAGAACTGGGCGGACGTGGGCATCCGGGCCCAGGTGGAGATCCGGGAGCGGGCCCTCCACTTCCAGCTGCGGGATACCAACGACCTGATGATCGAGGTGTGGAACGAGGACACCACCGGCTTCCCCTTCAGCGGCCAGCCCAAGATGGACCCCCGGAGCAATCCCGGCCTGACCTTTGGTCCGCTCTACCGGAAGTGGTACGAGACCAACGGCACGGAGGGCATGGAGCCGCCGCCGGAGGTGAAGAGGCTGGTGGAGATCATCGACGAGGCCAAGCTCTCCGGCCGGGAGCGCCAGATCGAGCTGGCCCAGGAGCTGTTCCGCCACTGGGTGGACAACCTGTGGGAGATCGGCACCGTGGGCCTCACCCCCATGATCCAGGGTGTGGTGGTGGTGAACCAGGATCTGCGCAACGTCCCCGAGACTGCGGGCAACGACTGGCCCCTGCGCACCCCCGGCAACACCCGGCCGGAGCAGTATTACTTCGAGCGCTAGACCGTCTCTCGTCTCGCGGGGCCTCGGACCCCGATGACCGAGGCCCCGCCTTTCCGTGGATCCCGGCGTATTCATGGCTCGCTACATTGCCCAGCGGCTGCTGCTGCTCCCTCTGCTGCTCTTCATCTTCTCCATCTTCGCCTTTGTCATCATCCAGGCACCCCCGGGCGATTTCCTGACCGCCTACATCGCGGAGCTCTCCGCGTCCGGCTCCAGCATGGATCAGGCCCAGATCGAGGCCCTGCGCCGGCTCTACGGCCTGGACCAGCCCCTGCACATCCAGTACCTGCGCTGGGTGGGCCGCATCCTCCGGGGCGACCTGGGCTTCTCCCTGGACTGGCAACGGCCCAACGCGGAGCTCATCTCCGAACGGCTCCTGCTGACGGTGCTCCTGGGCCTCTTCACCTTCACCTTCACCTGGGCTCTGGCCATTCCCATCGGCATCCTCTCGGCCACCCGCCAGTACTCCTTCCTGGACTATTTCTTCACCGTGTTCAACTACATCGGGGTGGCCACCCCTACCTTCATGACCGCGCTGGTGCTCATGTGGCTGGCCTTCAAGTACCTGGGCATCAGCGTCACCGGCCTCTTCTCCGCGGAATACGTGGACGCGCCCTGGAGCTGGGGCCGGGTGGTGGATCTCCTCAAGCACATCTGGCTGCCCGCGGTGATCCTGGGCATGGACGGCACCGCCCGCCTGGCCCGGGTCATGCGGGCCAACCTGCTGGACGAACTGCACAAGCCCTACGTGGAGATGGCCCGGGCCAAGGGGCTGTCCGAGTGGCGGCTGGTCCTCAAATATCCGGTCCGCCTGGCCCTGAACCCCTTGGTCAGCACCATCGGCTGGTACCTGCCCCTGCTCTTCTCCGGCAGCGTCATCGTGGCCACGGTGTTGAACCTGCCCACCATCGGCCCCATGCTCCTGCGGGCTCTGACCAACCAGGACATGTTCCTGGCCGGGGCCATCGTGTTGATCTACTGCGCGTTGGCCATCCTGGGCACCCTGATCTCCGACATCCTGTTGGCCTGGTTGGACCCGCGGATCCGCATGGAGGGTTCCTGAACCATGTCCACGCCCGATCCCGCTCCGGCCCACCGGCCCCCGACCCCCAGGACCTCGTCGACCCTGCCCCAGGAGGCCGAGGCCTTCTACGTGGCCCCGAACTGGAAGCTGGTCTGGTGGCGCTTCAAACGGCACCGCCTGGCCCTGGTCAGTGCGGTGCTCCTGGGTTTCATCGCCCTGGTGGCCCTGGTGCCGGACTTCTTCAGCACCCAGGACCCCCACGCCAGCAGCAAGACCGAGTCCTTCATCCCGGTCCAGCGGCTCCATCTCTTCGACCAGGGCCGCTTCCGCCCCTTCGTCTACGGCGTGGTGGGCCAACGCAACCCCCGGACCCTGCGGATGGAGTGGGTCATCGATCCGGAGGTCAAGATCCCGGTCCGGTTCTTTGCCCGGGGATACGAGTACAAGATCCTGGGCCTGATCCCCTTCGATCGCCACCTGATCGGTGTGGAGTTCCCCGGGGACGAGGGCAAGATCCACCTGTTGGGAACCGACCGGCTGGGGCGGGACCAGTGGTCCCGGCTCATGCACGGCACCCAGGTCTCCCTCTCCATCGGGCTGGTGGCCGTCTTCCTGAGCATCTTCCTGGGCATCCTGATGGGAGGCATCTCCGGCTACTACGGCGGCGTGGTGGACCTGGTGATCCAGCGGCTGATCGAGATCCTCCAGTCCCTGCCTCCCATTCCCATCTGGATGGCCCTGACCGCGGCCATGCCCCGGGACTGGTCCGTGGAGCAGGTCTACTTCGCCATCACCGTGATCCTCTCCCTCATCGGCTGGACCACCCTGGGCCGGGAGGTGCGGGGGCGCTTCCTCTCCCTGCGGGAGGAGGACTTCGTGGTCGCGGCCCGGCTGAGCGGATGCAGCGAGATGCGCATCATCTTCCGCCACATGCTGCCGGCCTTCATGAGCCACATCATCGCGGCCAGCACCCTGGCCATCCCGGTGATGATCATCAACGAGACCTTTCTCAGCTTCCTGGGGCTGGGCCTGCGCCCCCCGGCCATCAGCTGGGGGGTGCTCCTCCAGGAGGCCCAGAACCTCCAGTCCATCGCCCTGGCGCCCTGGCTGCTCCTGCCCGGCCTGGCCGTGATCGTCACCGTGTTGGCGCTGAACATCCTGGGCGACGGCCTGCGGGACGCGGCAGACCCATATCGGTAGCCGACGACCCGGAGAGGCCTCCCATCGCCAGCGCCCGATCTGCCGAGCGTCGTTCTTCCACCTTTCCACGAGACCGGCCATGTCCAACGACCCTGCTCCCCTCCTGGTGGTGCGCGATCTGAAGACCTACTTCTTCCTGGACGAGGGCACCGTCCGGGCCGTGGATGGAGTGGACTTCGCGGTCCACCCCGGCCAGGTGGTGGGCATCGTGGGGGAGAGCGGGTGCGGCAAGAGCGTGACGGTGAAATCGGTCATGCGCCTGGTCCAGCGGCCCGGACGCCTGGTGGCGGGCACCATCCGCTTCCGTCCCTCCTCCCAGTCGGCCCAGAGGTGGCCCCTGGCCCCGGACGGGACCCTGGATCTGGCCGCCCTGGATCCTCAGGGGCCGATCATGCGGGCCATCCGGGGCGGGGAGATCGCCCTGATCCCCCAGGAGCCCATGGCCGCGTTCAGCCCCGTCCACACCATCGGCAACCAGATCGTGGAGGCCATCCGGCTGCACCAGGACGTGGATCGACAGACCGCCTGGGAGTGGGGCGTGGAGCGTCTGGCCGAGGTGGGGATACCGAGCCCGGCCCAGCGCATGCGGGCCTACTCCTGGGAGCTGAGCGGCGGCCTGCGTCAACGGGCCATGATCGCCATGGCCCTGGCCTGTGGGCCTCGGCTCCTCATCGCGGACGAACCCACCACCGCCATCGACGTCACCACCCAGGCCCAGATCCTCACCCTGTTGCGGGCTCTGCAGGAACAGCACAACATGGCCATCATCTTCATCACCCACGATCTGGGCGTCATCGCCCAGATCGCGGACCATGTGGTGGTCATGTACCTGGGCCGGGTCATGGAGGCCGGACCGGTGGAGGAGATCTTCCTCCGGCCCCAGCATCCCTACACCCGGGCCCTGCTCCGCTCCATCCCCTCCATCCACACGCCCTCCCGAACCCTACTGCCCACCATCCAGGGCTCCATCCCCCACCCCTTCAACCGGCCGGCAGGCTGCCCCTTCCATCCCCGTTGCGGGGATTTCGTGCCCGGCCTCTGCGACCGGAACACGCCGGAACCCGTGCCCGTGAGCCCGACCCAGACCGTGAGCTGCCATCTCTACACCGGTGAACTCCATGGCGAACCCATCCCAGACCGCTCCTCCCCTGCTTGAGGTGCAGCATCTCTGCAAGTACTTCCCCGTCCGGGCCGGTCTGTTGCGCCGGCAGGTGGGGGAGATCCGCGCGGTGGACGACGTGAGCTTTGCGGTCTACCCCGGCGAGACCCTGGGCCTGGTGGGGGAGAGCGGCTGCGGCAAGACCACCACCGCCCGCTGCATCCTCCGGGCCCTGGCGCCCACCTCGGGGGCCATTCTCTTCCGCACCCAGGAAGGCACTGTGGTGGATCTGGCGCCTCTCTCCGAGGCCGAGCTGCGCCCCCTGCGCCGAGAGATGCAGATGATCTTCCAGGACCCCTTCGCCTCTCTCAACCCCCGCATGACCCTGTTCGATATCGTCGGCGAACCCTTGCTGGTGCTGGGGAGGATGCGCGACCGCCAACAGCGCATGGACCGGGTGGCCGAGCTGTTGGAGATGGTGGGCCTGCGACCGGAGTACATGCGTCGCTACCCCCACGCCTTCAGCGGTGGCCAGCGCCAGCGCATCGTCATCGCCCGGGCCCTGGCCCTGAACCCGCGCCTGGTGGTGGCGGATGAACCTGTCTCCGCGCTGGACGTCTCGGTCCAGGCCCAGGTCCTCAACCTCATGCTGCGTCTCCAGCAGGAGTTGGGGCTCACCTACATCTTCGTGGCCCACGATCTGAGCGTGGTCAAACATTTCTGTGACCGGGTGGCGGTGATGTATGTGGGCAAGCTGGTGGAGCTGGCCCCCACCCGTTCCCTCTTCTTCCAGCCCAGACATCCCTACACCGCGGCCCTGATGGCCGCGGTCCCGGTGCCGGATCCCCGGCTGCGGGGCAAGATGCAGCCCCTGGAGGGGGAGGTTCCCAGCCCGGCCAACCCACCCTCCGGCTGCTACTTCCATCCCCGCTGCCCCCACGCGGTGGAGATCTGCTCCCAGGAACCGCCCCGGCTGCAGGAGATCGCCCCGGGCCATTTCGTCAGCTGTCACCGGGCCCAGGAGCTGGAGCTGGTGGGCGTGGACGCGGCCGAGGTTCCCGGCCACGAGGGATGAGGCCGGCGGATGTCCCGGCGAGCAGGGCCGGGCCCATCTAGCGGAGGAGCACGTCGAATGTCTTCCGGCGCGAATCCCTTCGCCCTGGTCAACGGCCGGGTGATCCTGCCGGACCGGGTGCTTGCCGGCCACGCGCTGGTGATCCAGGGCGCCACCATCCAGGACCTGCCGCCCCAGGAGGCCCTGCCCCCGGAGATGCCCCGGGTGGACGTGGGCGGCCGGCTGATCAGCCCGGGCCTCATCGACATCCACACCCACGGCGCCCTGGGCCACACCTTCAACGAGCCCACGCCCCAGGCCTTCGCGGCCATCACCCAGGAGAACCTGCGCCGGGGGGTCACCGGGCTGCTGGCCACCACCGCCACCGCACCCATCCAGGACCTGGCCGCCTGCCTGGCCATGGCTCGGGAGTGGATAGCCGGTGTCCATCCCCAGGCCCGGGAGGGCGCGCAGGTGCTGGGCGTCCACGTGGAGGGGCCCTACTTCAGCCCGGCCCAGGCTGGGGCCCAGGATCCGGCCCACCTGCGCACGCCCGACGACGGCAGCGTGGAGCAGCTCCTGGCCTTCCACGACGTGATCCGCATCCTCACCTTCGCCCCGGAGCTGCCCGGCGCCCTGGCCCTGACCCGCCGCCTGCTGGAGCTGGGCATCGTCCCCGGGGCGGGGCACAGCAACGCCACCGAGGAGGAGGCCCTGCCCGCCATCGACGCCGGCCTGCGCCACATGATCCACATCTGGAGCGGCCAGTCCACCACCGTGCGGGAGGGCCCCTGGCGCAAACCCGGTCTCCTGGAGCTCTCCCTGACCGACGAGCGGCTCACCGTGGAGATGATCGCCGACAACCGGCACCTGCCCCGCACCCTCATGCGCCTGGCGGTCCAGTGCATTGGCCCCGAGCGCCTCTGCCTCGTCTCCGACGCCACCAGCGGGGCCGGCCTGCCCGAGGGGGCCCGCTTCCGCATGGGCGAAATGGAGTACCAGGTCCACGACGGGGTGGGAATGATGCTGGACCGCTCCGCCTTCGCGGGCAGCACCACCCTGCTCAGCCAGATGATCCCGGTGATGACCCAGGTGGTGGGGGTCCCCCTGCACCAGGCCGTGGGCATGGCCAGCCTGAACCCGGCCCGGGTCATCGGCCTGGAGGAGCGGAAGGGCAGCCTGGAGCCGGGCAAGGACGCGGATGTGGTGGTCTTCGAGGAGAATTTCGAGGCGTGGAAAGTCTGGGTGCGAGGGAGGGAAGTGATGAGTCACGAGTAATGAGTAATTGAGCAATGAGTGAGGAGGGCGCTCGCTGTTTACTCCTTACTTCTCACTCATCGCCCAGCTCCCCACCGACCGACAGGAAGCAAGACCAAGGGACAAGACCAAGGAGCAACCACGATGCCTTTTCCAATCGATCCTCCCCAGCCCCTCCGCACCCTGCAGGTGGACAGGCTGCCGGTGGCCGTCTACGCCAGCAACCCGGAGATGGGCCAGGCCGCGGCCTGGAACGCCCGGGCCATCATCCAGGAGGCCATCCAGGAACGGGGGCAGGCCAACATCATCCTGGCCACGGGCAACTCCCAGCTCACCTTTCTCCACGCCCTGCGGGATCTGGAGGGCATCGACTGGCCCCGGGTCACCGTCTTCCACATGGACGAGTACCTGGGCATCGACCCGGAGCACCCGGCCAGCTTCCCCCGCTTCCTGCGGGAGCATATCCTGGACGCGGTGCAGCCGGGGGCCTTTCACCCGGTTCCCAGCCAGCCCAGGGATCCGGAGGCCGCCTGTCGGGAGTACGAGGCCCTGCTTCGAGCCCACCCCGCGGACATGGTGGCCATGGGCTTCGGGGAGAACGGCCACATCGCCTTCAACGACCCGCCCTACGCCAGGTTCGACGACCCCGTCTGGGTCAAGGTGGTGGCCCTGGCCGAGGCCAGCCGCCGCCAGCAGGTGGGGGAGGGCCACTTCGCCAGCCTGGACCAGGTGCCCACCCACGCCATCACCCTGACCATCCCCGCGCTGCTGGCGCCCCGGCGCATCCTCTGCATCGTGCCCGAAGCCCGCAAGGCCCAGGCGGTCCGGGCCTGCCTCTTCGAGCCGGTGAGCGAGGAGCGGCCCGGCTCCATCCTGCGCACGGTGGACCATGCCCGGCTCTACCTGGATGTGGACTCCGCGGCGCTGATTGGGTGATAAACAAGTAATTAAGTCGAGGGCTTTCGTTTTCCCGTGGCCCAGGAGTTCCTGGAGGTGGGTGGCCAAGGAGTGGCACAGGGTGCGGGGGCCCACAGGTTTGGACAGTTCAACGGCAGGGGTGGCGCCTGCGGCAGGTGGCGTCGGAGACCTGTGGGATCAATTTCTTGGGGCGCTGGAGCGTCATTGCTTCAATTTTTTGACAGAGGAATTCAGGGGCTGTATAGTGGGCGTAGGGTGCTGTTCTGGCTAGGGAAGGGCAAGGTCTTTTCCGTGTAGCGGTCATGTCTACCCTCGAAATGGGGTAGTATGTGCAAGTCCAGACGTATATCCTCGTGTATTGCCCGTGTACACGGAAAAACTTCCGGAATCCACCCTGAATTTGGGTGCTTATGCGGAAACATTCCGCATAAGCGATCGTTGGGTCCGACCGCTGCGCGCTCGGACCCAACGGCGCTGCGGACTGCGTCCGCTTGCTGGGCCTTGCTGCGCTGCGCTTGCGGCGGCCCAACAAGCGAATAGAGCCGTCCCCGGTTCCGCTGGGGCTACGCCCGCTCCACCGGGGCGGCTCATCCGCAGCGCCGTTAGGTCGATATTTTGGTTGTGTTTTGGGGATCGTAGATAGGAAGTGCGGTATAAAAGCGGCTACACAGACACAAGTGGAGAGAATTCGATGAGAGACGAACAACTGTTGCAACGGATTGCTGTTGACCCCAAGGTAATGGTTGGGAAACCCGTCATTCGTGGAACCCGGCTGACGGTTGAATATATCCTCAACCTGTTGGCACATGGTGCCACAGTGGAGGAAATTCTCCAGGAGTATAAAGGTCTCACTCATGAAGATATTCGAGCCTGCATCTTGTTTGCATCTAAAGCTTTGGAAAGCACAACGTTTATGCCGTTAGCCGTGGAGCCAACATAAATGCGTTTCCTTGTGGATGAGTGCACCGGGCCCGCCGTCGCAGAATGGTTGCGTGAGCAGAAGCACGAGGTTTTCTCCGTATATGATGAAACGCGTGGTCTGGATGATGACGCTATTATCCAGAAAGCCTTTACGGAGAATTGGATTCTGATAACCAATGACAAGGACTTCGGGGAAAAGATCTACCGGGAGGGGCACCCTCATCGGGGTGTCATTCTCCTCAGGCTTGAAGATGAGCGGGCCGCTGCGAAAATAGAGGCGCTTCGGCGATTGCTTCGAAGTTATGCAGACCGGCTGGCCGATCAGTTTGTGGTAGTGACCGAAACGAAAGTACGATTTGCCCGTAGGTAATGCAAGATGCCACCTAACACCCGCTGCAGCCGACCCGCCTCCGCGGGCGCTCCGGCGGGCGGCTCACTGGAGCGGACACCGCTCCGCGGCTGCGCCGGGATGCCGTTCACCTCGCGTCCCATCGGGTGGGCTCAACAGAGCAGGGGGGGGGCAAGAAGAGAGGGACGGCGGCGGGGAGTCTGGGCGCAGGGGTGAACTCAAACGTTGCCCTGTTGTCGGGTTAAAGGCCTGACAGGTTTTCCCAGCTACAACCTGTCAGGCCTTTATGGATCTACGCAACTCATTTACGCAGCGCAGGCGTTGGCTGGCTCGTCAAACCAGAAATGGATCGTCCAGTGCTCGAACTCCATCCCCGGATGCCCTTCGTCACCCAGATGTTCCCACGGCGGCGCTGGCTGCTCGCTCAAGCTCTCCAGTTCAACACCGAT
>JALSIX010000014.1 GCA_026989655.1 Caldilineaceae bacterium | reverse complement strand
TGTCCGTGGGCGCCGGCGTGGGCGTGTGGGTCGGGGTGGCCGTGGGCGTGTGGGTTGGGGTGTTCACGGGCACGGCGGCATAGCCGAAATCCGCGTCCTCGTAGTCCTCTTCTTCCTCCACAGTCACTGTCAAGGGTTCGTTCCCCGTGGTGAGGGTGAACCCTGGAGGGAGGGTGGACTCGTCCACATCCACCGTGTAGGTCCCTTCCCTGAGGTTGACGAAGCGATAGGATCCATCCGGGCCCGTGGATGTGGTGCGGACCACGGCACCATCCTGCCACAGATAGAGCGTGACGTTGGCGAGCCCCGCCTGGGGACCTCCATCGTCCTGGAGGGCGTTTCCGTTGGCATCGTGCCACACGTAGTCACCGATGGTGGCCCTCTCCTCCACGAACTTGCTGGGGGAATTGTGGGCATCCGTCATCTCGAGCTGCCCACAGCCATCCCCGATGCCCAGTTGACTGAGCGCGGCCTTGGGGATCGCGAACTCGTAGATGATCTGCCATTCCCAGTAGTTGCCGGAGTGGAGGTTGTAGTTGAAATCATCCGGCGAGCGCAGATACCACTGGGGCCAACCGGAGTGGAGGATGTTCCAGTGGGTGGAGGTGGCAGCCGCACTCACGTAGGGATCCTGGCGATTGCTGCCTTCATAGCCGGTCAGCCCCGAGATGTAGTCCGCGGGGTCGGTGGAGCCCTCTTCCAGCGGGTGCAACAGATCCAGATAGAAAGCGTAGGAGCCTCCGGGTCCGGTCACGGTGAACTGGGCCCTGTCGCTCCGGTAGAGGGCCTTGAAGTCGTGTTTGCGGGCCCGGTTTCGCCCCACGACCCAGCCATCCTGGATCAGATAGGGGTCGTCCATTCCCTTGGGCGCGTAGACATTGTCGTTGAACCCTCGGTCCACCACGAAGGCCCAGTAGCAGGTCTCGGCCCCTTCGTAGCCGTAGAGGACCCCGGGGGCGGGTTCTTCCTCTGGATCGTCGGGGATGTCGGTGTAGGCCCGGAGGAAGGTGTATGTGTCGTCCAGCAGGCCGTCCACCACCGGCTCTGCGAGGGCACGGACGGCGGGATTCTCCGGCAGCGATCCCCAGAGGAGGAAGGCGAGCAGTCCCACCACCAGGGTCAGATAGACCGTGTTCCACCGCACTCGATACCGACCGACACCCATGGCTGCAACTCCCTGGCGCTCCCGTTCTGTTGGACATCTTCGACGAGAGGGGCATCTGCACCCCGGGCACGTGGTGCCCGACCCTCTTCGTGGGCAACCCGGTGCGCGCCCCCGTACCGGGCGCGAGATCTCTCGTGATATCGGCTGCAGGGACCGGCCTCCTGCATCCGGATTCCTGCGGACCCACGGGATGGGCTGGTCCAGGGCCGTGCGTCGCGGTATCGGGCCTTCCTGGTCATAGACATAACACGGGCAACTGCCCGGGGGCATGACAGTTTGCTGTCATTTGATCGGAAAATGTAAGCTTTCTCTGGGGAGGGGATCCGCGGGGACAGGCAAGGTGGTGGCCGGGCGGCGGTTGTCGGAAACGGGGAGGGCGGCCGCTCAGGCCCGGCGGGAAGAGGAGCCCAGGGGCTGGGAGGAGAGCTCCTGGGAGGGGTCGGGGTCCAGGGAGGGGAAGGTGACCACCAGGTGGGGTTGCCCTTGCTCGTCCGAGCGGAGCTCCAGCGAGCCGCCGTGGAACTCCATGAATCCGTGGGCCAGGAAGAGGCTCAAGCCGGTGTCCATGTCCAGCCAGCGGCCGTCCTGGTGGACGGGGGGCAGGTGGCGGGGAGGCGGGATCTGGTCCAGCGGGGGTTCCTGGAATCCCTCCGCGGTGATCGCGATCTCCACGTCGTGGTTCTCCGCCAGGCGCACCGTCACCTGGAGGGTGGCGGCCTGGGGGGCCCGGCGGGCCACCAGGCCCAACAGGTGCTCCAGGATCTGGATGCAGCGTCGTCGGTCGCAGAGCAGGCAGAGGTCTGGAGGCTCCCAGTGGACCATGAGCCGCTGGCCTCGGAGGCGCAACACGGGCTGGATCCGTGCCACCGCCTCGTCCAGCAGGGGACGAAGGGGATGGGGCACCAGGAGCAGCTCCACCTGGTCGGCCTCAATCCGGAGCGCGTCCACCATGGTCTGCACGGTGGTCAGAAGGGCTTGGGCGTGGTCGGCCAGGCGATGCAGTTGTGCCCGGATGGGATCGGGGAGGGGGTGGGGTTCCTCCAGGAGGAGCTCCAACTGACCCAGCAGACCGGTCAGGGGGGTACGGAGCTTGTGGCCCACCAGGGCCACGAACGCGTTGCGGAGCCGGTTGGCCAGGGCCAGCTCCCAGTTGGCCACGGTCAGGACCTGGTTCTGGCGTTCCAGTTGTTCCTTGAGCAGGGCCAGCTCGTTGCGCTGTTGCATGAGGGCCTGTTCCACCTGCCCCTGTTCCGTCACATCGCGGACCAGACAGAGGAGCTGGGCCGGGGGAGAAAGGTCCGGCGCGAGGCGGCTCAGGCGGATGGACAGGTACCGGGGGGAGCCATCCGGCCCGCTGCGGGTCACCCGGGGGAACTCCAGGGATGGGAGAGTGCCCTGCAGGACCTGGTGGATGGATTCCTCCAGGGCCTCCAGTTCGGGGATCTGGGTGCTCAGGTGGGGGGCTTCGGGCTCTGGACCGGGGGCGGGGGCCTGAACCGGGGAGAGCAGGGAAGGATCGCCCCCTACCTCCAGTACCTGGAGGCGGGCATCGCACAGGAGATAGGCCAGACGGCTCTCCTGGAGGAGATGGGCACCCAGGGCAGGGTTCACCGGGCACCTCCTCCGTCCATCACCTGGGGCCGCAGGAGCTGCTCTCCCAGCAGACGGAAGAGCGTGTCCACGTTCATGCCCGTCTTGGCGCTGGTGAGGGTGTAGGGGATGGCATGGCGTTGCGTGAAGGCCTGGAGATGGGTCTGGGGCACCGCGTCCTGGGGGACCAGGTCCTGTTTGTTGGCGGCCAGCACGTAGACCGCCTCCGGGCTTGCCCCCCGCAGGTCGTGGATGTAGTTCTCCAGTGCGTCCAAGGTGTGGGGGCGGGTCAGATCGCAGACCAGGATGGCTCCGGCGCTTCCCCGGAGGTAGCTCTCAAGCAGGTTCGTGAACCGGTCACCGCCGGCCAGGTCCCAGAGGAGGAGGACCAGCTCCACGGGTTCGCCTTCCATCCCGGGCAGCACCAGGGTCTTCCGGCTCACCTTGACGCCAATGGTGCTCATGTAGCGGTCGTCGAAGCGGTTGTAGACGAACCGCCGCAGGAGGCTGGTCTTGCCCACCGCGAAGTCGCCCAGCAGGCAGACCTTTTTGCTCACGGAACGCACAGAGATCCCCCCCTACTACCCGTCTGGTCGCGGGTGCTCACTCATGGGCTGCCGTTGTCGTCGTCCAGGAGCTCGCCGAACAGCTCCTGGGCTGCTGGGGCCAGCTCCGCGGGGTCGCCCTCGTAGCGGCGGAGCCGGTCCTGGAAAGCGCTGTCGAAGTCCAGCACCCGCAGGGCCAGGCGGCGGTGGAGCCCGGGAGGTGGCATGCCCTGGACCACTGCGGCCACATAGCTGTAGGGCCCGAACTCCACCAGGATGGACTGGCCCTCCGTGGCCAGCTCGTGGACTCCTTCCTTGTCTCCCCGGCCCAGGACCTCGGCGGCGAAGTCCTGGATGGCGGTGAGCATGGCCCCGACCAGGTCTGGGTCTTTCTCCCCGGAGGGCCCTCGGGCCCTGTGCCACAGTACCAGGCCGGTCTCTCGGTGGATGAGGAAGACCTGTTCCACCGAGCCGGGCAGGGTCTCTCGCAGGGCCAGTTCCGACTCGGGAATGCCGCTCCACCAGGCCTTCACCTTGCGGCGCAGGGTCCGCCAGTTCAGCGCGGTCTCCAGCCGGCGGTCCACGGCCCGCATCAGGTCCCGCATGGCCTGGGCCACTGCCCGCATCACCAGCCGCCCCACGATGGGGTACAGGGCCTCCACGATCTCGTCCTGGGAGCGCCGGATCTCCTGGCGTAGGGCCGGCCCCAGGGCGGGGGCAATGGCCCGGGCCAGGGCCGCCTGGTCATCCAACTGGGCCTCCAGCCGGGCCAGGCGTTGGGCCAGGCGGCGGAGTGCCTCCTGTTCCGGGCCGGTCAGGATGGCCCGCAGGGTCTCCAGATCCGGGTCCTGGAGCCCCTCGGTGGGGGCAGAGGCCCCCGGGGACGTGTCTCCCTCGGGGGAGGGGGACCCACGGGCCCCCGGGGGCAGGGCCTCGGGGAGAGGCTGTCCGGCCTCGGGCGCGCGCGCCCCATCGTCGGACGCCTGGCTCGTCGCATGTGAGAGCTCAGGACCCGGGCGGGAGGGTTCCTGGCCTGGAGCCTCCCGCTCCGGGGAACCGGCCGACGTCAAGGGCCCGGTCTCCGGGAGCTCACCGGCCGATGGCGGTGTGGTCATGTTGGGTGCCGGTTCCCTGTTCCTGGCCGTGGAGAGGGCGGGGGCCTCCTCACGATTCCGTGGACAGGATCTCCTGGAGCACGTCGGCCAGGGCTCCGCCGCCCTTCACCTGGTTCCCCAGCTCGATGAAGAGATCGCCCAGGGTCTGCCGCTCCACCTTGCTGTCCACCAGGTTCTGAATGGCCTCCCGCAGCTCCGCGCGCAGCTCGGTATCCTGCTTCAGCAGCTCTTCCCGGAGTTCCTGGATCCGTCGGCTGGTGCTGCTCTCCTGTTCGGCGAGTTGGCGGTTGGTGCGTTCCAGGGCCTGTTGCAGCCGTTCCACATCCCGGCGCAGAGAGGCAAACCGGTTCTCGTAGTCCCGCATGACCGGCCCCAGCAGGATCTCCCGGGCCCGTTCCAGGTTCTGGTTGGCTTCGGCCGTGACCGTGGCTGCCTTGTTCGGTGTCATCGGTGGTCTCTCCTGTATCTGCTCATGCTAGGGGTGGGAAGTTACAGACGGCATTACATCCTCCAGGATACGGATCGCGGGGGAGTTCGGGAATGGCTGAAATTGCGGTTTTCGGGGAAAGTTGGGTTCACCGCGCCATGGGCTTGACCCCCAGCCGATAGCCGATGCCCCGTTCGGTGACGATGTATCGAGGCCGAGAGGGATCGGCCTCGAGCTTGCGCCGCAGACGATGGACGTGGACCCGCAGGGTGTCCTCGTACACCTCGTCCAGGGGCCAGATGCGCCGTAACAGGAAGTCCGTGCTCACGGCCTGCCCTGCGTTGCGCATCAGGACGTAGAGCAGCTTGGTCTCGGTGGGGGTGAGGGAGACCGCCCGCCCCTCGATGTAGACGGTCTGGTGGGCGAAGTCCACGGCCAGGCGGTCGTCCACCTGGATCACAGGGGCCAGGGTGTAGGCGAAATCGCCGATGCGGCGCAGGACCCGGCGGATGCGGGCCACCAGCTCCCGGAGCTTGAAGGGCTTGGTGATGTAGTCCTCCGCGAAGTACTCGATGCCCCGGATGATGGTCTCCTCCTCGTCCAGTGCGGTGAGGAAGACGATGGGCAGGTCCGCGTAGCTCTGGAGAGCCTGGGCCAGCTCGAACCCGTCCATCTCCGGCATGGCGATGTCCACCAGGGCCAGATGGGGAAGGCCGTGGCGGCGGATCTGGGCCAGGGCCTCGGGGCCGGAGTAGGCTCCGGTGACCCGAAAGCCCTCCTGCTCCAGCTTGGTGCGCACCAGGTGCACGATGGAGGGATCGTCGTCCACCACCAGGATGTGGTGGAACTCGTCAGCCCGATGCCGGCTCAGGGGATCCATGGTCGTCCTGTCCACAGGTGTCCAGACGCTGGGCGAGCCAGCCCACCAGGGCCTCCTGGGGCACCTCCACCTGCTCGCCCGTGCTCAGGTCCTTGACGCCCACCGCCTGCCGGGCCCGCTCGTCCGGCCCCAGGAGCACGGCGTAGCGGATCCCCCGGGCCTCCGCGTACCGGAACTGCCGCCCGTAACGGTCCAGGTCCGGGTAGAGGTCCACCGTGAAGCCGGCCTGTCGCAGACGATGGGCCAGGGCCAGGGAGGCCGGGCGGGTGGCGGCATCGAACTGGGTGACCAGGATCTGGGGGCGCCCGGCCAGATGGTCCGGGAACATCCCTCGCTCCTCCATGAGGAGCAGGATGCGTTCCAGCCCCAGGCTGAAGCCACAGGCAGGGATGGACCGGTTGCTGAACATGCCGATGAGGTCGTCGTAGCGGCCGCCGCCGCCGCCAGAGCCGCTCAGGCCCGGGAACTCGATCTCGAAGATGGCGCCGGTGTAGTAGCTCAGCCCTCGGGCCAGGTAGGGATCCAGGCGCAGGTGGGGCGCCGCGGGGCCTCCGGCCAGGGCCTGGACCACCTGCTCCAGCTCGGACACGGCCTGGGAGCCCGTCTTCGAGGGCTGTAGGACCTCTGCCAGCCAGGCCAGGCAGGCCGCAACGTCCTGGGGGGCCGCCTCCAACAGGGCCAACAGGGCCTGGGTGGCCTGGGCCGAGATGCCCCGCTCCTCCAGCTCCCGGCGCACGCCGCCCAGGCCCACCTTGTCCAGCTTGTCGATGGCCACCAGGGCCGCTTCCTCCAGGGCCGGGGCCACGCCCACCACCTCCATGAGCCCCCGCAGCACGCCCCGGTGGTTGAGCCGCACCCGAAAGCCCTCTGCACCGGTTCCCTGGAAGCCCAACTCCTGGAGCACCTGCGCGCCCGCGTGGATGACCTCTGCCTCCACCAGGGGGCTGGAGGAGCCCACGATGTCCAGATCGCACTGGTAGAACTCCCGGTACCGGCCCTTGCCCGGCCGATCGGCCCGGAAGACGGGGCCGATCTGGTAGCGCTTGAAGACCCGGGGGAGCCGGTGTCGGTACTCGGCCACCACCCGGGCCAGGGGAACCGTCAGGTCGTAGCGGAGACCCGCGTCCGCGATGTTGTTCTCGTCCGGGGCATTGGCCAAGACCCGGGCCAGCTTCTCGCCCCGTTTGGCCACCCGGAAGATGAGCTTGTCCCCCTCCTCGCCGTACTTGCCCAGGAGGGTCTCCAGCCGCTCCATGATGGGCGTCTCCAGGGGTTCGAAGCCGTAGCTCTGGTAGACCCGTTCCACGACGCGGAGGACGTAGCTGCGCCGCATCACCTCCAGGGGGAGGAAGTCCCGGGTACCGCTGAGGGGCTTGGTGTTGAATCGGGCCATGGACGCTCCTTCGGGGAAATGGCGTAAGGGATTCGGCCTATTGTACCATCGGATGTTGGAGAAAGGCAACTGTGCCCTCCGTTGGGTGGGCCGTGGCCGCCCTGGGCATCAGCAAAAAATCGGTGCATGCTTGAAAACGGTGTGTCGGGGCGTCGCGCCGTCCATCTCCGTGCTCATCGGAAGGCATCCCGTTCTCGGGGGCGTTGGATGGCCGTCGCGGGACGGATGGCCGCCCCTGGGGGCGGGCGGTAGCCCCGCACCACGGCCACGGGGCGCCCTTCATCGCTCTGTCCCATGACCAAGGAGGCCGCGGCGGCCAGTTCGTCCGCGATGCACTCCTCGCTGGCCAGCAGCTCGTAGCCGTAGAGATCGCGGCGTCCCCGTTGGTCCCACAGGGGGGGCAGCCCCGCGCAGCCGATGCACACCCCCACGGTGCCCAGCCGCCAGGGTCGCCCGTGGCTGTCGCTGATCAGCACGGCCACCCGGTGTCCGGTCCGGGCCTGGAGGGTTTCCCGGAGCCGGGCCGCGCTGGCATCCGGGTCCACGGGCAGGAGGGCCAGCACCTCGTGGCCCTCCTCCAGCGGGACATTGGAGCGGTCCACCCCGCCGTGGGCACAGATCCATCCGGCTCGTTGCTCCACGATCAGGAGGCCAGGCCCGGCGCGGATCACCTCGTGACTGTCGTCCAGGATCACCTGGACGTGTCGTGGATCTTTGCCGGTGATGGCCGCGAGCTCCCGGGCCCGGGGGCCGGGCACCACCTGGTCCAGCCGGACCAGGCGCCCTTCTGCCTTGCTCACCACCTTCTGGGCCACCACCAGGATGTCGCCGTCCTCCAGGGCCTCGTCCATCCGGGCCAGCCCATCCAGGATCATCCCGGCCAGGTCGTCCCCGGGTTGGACGGCCCGGGGGATGCCCTGGACCGCGAAGATCCGCAGACTGTGGTTGGGGGATTCCTTGTCCATGGGAATCTGCAGGTATCTGCTGGGGAACCGAACGAGTCGGTTCGGCAGTGGGGCGACGGCTCTCCGCTGTCGTCGGGGCTCAGGGGGCCCGGGAGGGCGGGCCGGGGCCGTACCACCAGGTCATCACCGCCTCCAGCACGCCGCCGCCGATGGCCAGGGATTTGTCGGAGAGAGTGAACGCGTGCTCCGGTCGGGCCCGCGGATCCAGGTCGCCGATCTTCAGGCCGGGCACCAGGGGCACGCTCTCGTGGATCAGGCCCCGCAACACACCGGCAAAGGGGGCCCGGACAGGCACCGATTCCCCGGCCTGGGCCTCGATCCAGGCCAGGATCTGGCCCTCGGCCACCCTCTGGCCGATGCGGGCCTGGGGGTGTAGCCGGCCGGCCACCGGAGCCCGCAGGACCCGGCTCGCGCGGAGGCCGATGCCGGGCAGGGGACCCGGGGTCCCCGTGTCCGGCAGGGGGCTTCCCTGCCACAGGACCCGGCCCAGGGTATGGCCCCGGTGGGTCTCGATGGCCGCGTGGCAGTCCACCCCCGCGGTGAATCCGGGCCCCAGGGCCACCACCAGGGGCGCGTCCTCCCGGCGGGTGCCGGTGTTCCGCTTGGCCATGATGCCGTCCACCACCACCGCGGGGGCCAGGGAGTGCACCAGGGCGGCCTCTGGGTCCACCACCACCGGCACCTGGCCCTGGGCCAGGACCTGGGCCACCCGTTCGGGCGGGCAGTGGCGGGCCATCACCCCCTCTACCGTGTGTTCGCCTCGGTAGACAGCCTCCGCGAAGGCCACGGTCCGCCGCACGGTCAGGGGCTGGGCCAGCTCCGTGACCACCACCGGAAACCCAGAGCGGTGGAGGCGCCATCCCACCCCAGTGGCCAGGTCGCCACCGCCTTTGATGAGCACCGTCAGCTCGCCGGGAAGAGGCGGGGTCATGGACGGGCGACCTCCTGGCCTTCCTCCTGGAGCAGAGGTTCGCCGGCCTGGCTGAGGGCAAAGGCCACCACCCGATCGTTGCGCAGGGCCATGCACTGGACCCCCTGGACCGCGCCCTCCTTGGGCGGGATCTCGTCCACCGGGAAGCGGATCCCCTTGCTCAGGCTGGAGAGGACGAAGACATCCTGGCCGGGCTGGGCCCGTTGCACGCCCACCAGATGTTGGGTCTTCATGGCGACCTTGCCCCGGGCTCCTGGAGACTTGTGAGGCCGGAAGCCGGCCATCCGTCGCAGGGTGCCCCGGCCGTCCGCGGCCATCAGGAGCACCATGTCCTCCTCCTGCACCGGGGCGATGCCACAGGCCCGATCCGTTCCTGTCAGGCGGAGGGCCAGGCATCCACCCCGGAGGGGGACCTTGCGCTCCTGGAAGCGGACGGCCAGGCCGCCGGTCGTGGCCACGAAGAGATCGCCCTGGCCATCGCCCCAGCAGCCAGCCACCGGAAGATGGCCCGGCCGGATCTCCAACAGGGCCCCGTGGGCCAGGCGGGATACCTGGTGGCCGGCCACCCGACGTACCCATCCCTCCTGGCTGAGCAGGTAGAGGTAGGTGGCCTCCTCCACCAGGGGCAGGGCCACGGCCACGGCCTCTCCGTCCTGGAGGGGCAGGAGATCGGCCAGGGGCGCGCCCCGGGCCGACCGCGCCGGCCGTTCCGGCAGGTCGGCCACGGCCAGGACGAAGGCCCGCTGGCGGTTGCTCAGGAGAAACAGCCGCTGTTCCCGATGGGCTACCAGGATGTGGGCCGGCTCGTCAGGCGGGCTGCACTCCAGGTCGAAGGCCCCCAGGCCTCCCCGTCGCTGGCGATGGTACAGGTGGCGGGGCGTCCGCTTGGCCAGGCCCTGGCGGCTGAGGACGATCACCTGGGCGGTGGTGGGCCTCTCCGGGGGCTCGGCGCTTTCCGGCTCCCGGGCCGAGGCGTTCCGGGATCGTGGGGCCAGTTGGGCCTCCAGGTGTTCGATGTAGGCCCGGACCTCGGGCGGCACCTGGGATAGATCGGGGCGGGAGGGCACGCTCATGGATCGGATCCTTGCCGGGACAGACGCATGGATGCGGGCGAGAAAGCCACCGTGCGTGTGGTAGTATACAATGGAGAGGAAGGGGAGACCAAGGTCTGTCGTCGAGGGGCATGGAGCCCCAGGGTCCCTGGGACCGTCTGGGATGGTGTCGCAGCACAAGGAGGGGAAAAACGATGGAGCTCCTGACCGAGTTCTGTCCGGCCCGGGATCCGGGCTGTCTGGAAGAGGCGGCGAATCGGGTGGAGGCCGGCGAGGTCATCGCGGTGCCCACGGACACCGTCTACGGCCTGGTATGCCGCTACGATCGGGAGAGCGCCATCCTGGAGCTGTACAGGGTGAAGGAGCGCCCCCCGGAGAAGGCCCTGCCGGTCCTCGTCGGCGAGGTGGCCCAGCTGGCCGCGGTGGCCCAGACGCCCATTCCGCCCCTGGCCCAGCGCCTGATCCGCCGGCACTGGCCTGGGCCGTTGAGCCTGGTGTTGGAGGCCCGGCCCGGCCTGCCCTCGGCGCTCACGGCCGGAGGCGAGACGGTGGCCGTGAGGCTGCCGGACCATCCTTTTGTGCGGGATCTGGCCCGGCGGGTGGGGCCCCTGGCCTCTTCCAGTGCCAACCGCAGCGGGGCCGGGGAGTGCCGCAGCGCCCGCGAGGTGTACGAGCAGCTCGCGGGCCGTGTCCCCCTCATTGTGGACGGGGGCGTGGCCCCGGGGGGGCAGGCCAGTACTGTGGTGGACCTGAGCGGGGTCCGGCCCCGGATCCTTCGGGAAGGCCCCATTGGAGAGGCCGTCCGGGCTGAGCTGGCCCAGGTGGCCCCTGGTTCCCGGGCCTGAGCCGGGTGCCCCAGGTGCTCGGAGGTGGGAGGGCCCAGCGGCGGGTGCTCGGGCTCCGCCGGGGCGTCACACCTGGGTCTCGTCGTCCACCTCCGCGGTGGTGGACCAGTCCACGGGGATGGGCTCCGGCTCCTGGCGGATGAAGGCCAGCTCCCGGCCGTCGCCGTCCGCCTCCTCCCGTTCCGCCACCTCCACACGGATGTGGTCGCCGGTCTGGAACTCGCCGCGGAGGAGCCGGCGGCTCAGTTCGTTCTCCACCCGACGCTGCAGGACCCGGCGCAGGGGCCGGGCACCGAAGGCCGGATCGTAGCCCATGTCGGCCAGGTAGTCCCGGGCCTCGGGGCTCAGGGTGATCCGGATCCCCTGTTCCTCCAGCCGGTGCTGGATCTCCTGCATCTGCAGGTCGACGATGGCCCGGATCTGCTCTCGGCTCAGGGACTCGAAGACGATGATCTCGTCGATCCGGTTCAGGAACTCGGGACGGAAGAGCCGCTTGAGTTCCCGGGCGTATTCCCCTTCGGCCACCTTGGCCGGGTCCAGCTCTGCCGTGGTGAAGCCCAGGGGGCTGCGTTTCACCGCGTCCGCGCCCACGTTGCTGGTCATGATGACCACGGTGTTGCGGAAGTCCACGGTGTGGCCCTGGCCGTCGGTCAGGCGGCCGTCGTCCATGATCTGGAGCAGGGCGTTCCAGACCTCGGGGTGGGCCTTCTCCACCTCGTCGAAGAGGATGACCTGGTAGGGGCGGCGGCGCACCGCCTCGGTGAGCTGGCCACCCTGCTCGTAGCCCACGTAGCCGGGGGGCGCGCCGAAGAGGCGGCTGACCGTGTGTCCTTCCCGGTACTCGCTCATGTCCACCCGCAGGAGCGCTTCCGGGTCGTCGAAGAGGTATTCGGCCAGGGCCTTGGCCAGCTCGGTCTTGCCCACGCCGGTGGGGCCCAGGAAGAGGAAGACACCGATGGGCCGGCGAGGGTCCTTCAGGCCACTGCGGGCTCGGCGGATGGCGTCGCTCACGGCCTCCACGGCCCGGTCCTGGCCCACGATCCGGCGGCGCAGCTCCTCCTCCATCCGCAGGAGCTTCTCGGCCTCGGTCTCCAGCAGGCTGGAGACGGGGATGCCGGTCCAGCTCTGCACCACCTGGGCCACGTCCTGGGCGTCCACCACGTCGTCCAGGCCGGTGTCGGCCTTCCAGGCGTTCAGTTCCTGGGCGAACTCCTCCTTGAGCCGGGCCAGCTCGGTCTTGAGCTCCGCGGCCTTCTCGTAGTCCCGGTCGATCCAGGCCTGTTCCTCCACCGCGGCCAGCTCCGCGATGCGGGCCTTCTTGGCCTTCAGCTCGGTCGGCATGGAGTACATGGCCACCCGGAGCTTTGCGGCGGCCTCGTCGATCAGGTCGATGGCCTTGTCGGGGAGCTTCCGCTCGGTCACGTAGCGGTGGCTGAGCCGGGCGGCCTGTTCCAGGGCCTCGTCGGTGTAGGTGATCCCGTGGTGCTCCTCGTAGCGGGTCCGCAGGCCCCGGAGGATCTGGATGGTCTCCTCCACGCTGGGCTCGTCCACGTACACCGGCGCGAAGCGACGTTCCAGCGCGGTGTCCTTCTCGATGTGCTGGCGGTACTCGTCCAGGGTGGTGGCGCCGATGCACTGGAGCTCGCCCCGGGCCAGGGCCGGTTTGAGCATGTTGCTGGCGTCGATGGCGCCGGCCGCGTTGCCCGCGCCCACCACGGTGTGCAGCTCGTCGATGAAGAGGATGACCTCTCCCTTGCTGCGGCGGATCTCCTCCATGATGGCCTTGAGCCGTTCCTCGAACTCGCCTCGGAAGCGGGTGCCGGCCACCATGGCCCCCAGGTCCAGGGAGATGACCCGCTTGCCTGCCAGGAGCTCGGGCACATCGTCCGCGGCGATCCGCTGGGCCAGCCCCTCCACGATGGCGGTCTTGCCGACGCCGGCCTCCCCGATGAGCACCGGGTTGTTCTTGGTCCGTCGGCAGAGGATCTGGAGCACCCGGAGGATCTCCGTGTCTCGGCCGATCACCGGGTCCAGCTCCCCGGCCGCGGCCGCCGCGGTCAGGTCTCGGCCGAACTTCTCCAGCATCTGGTACCGGTGCTCGGCCCGGGCATCCGTGACCCGTTGTCCCCCCCGCAGCTCCCGGATGGCCTCGTAGAGCCGCTCCTTGGTGACGCCGGCCTCCCGGAGGATGTTGGCGCTGGGGGTGTTGCGCTCGCTGACGATGGCCAGAAGCAGGTGCTCCGTGCTGATGTACTCGTCCTGCAGGCGGGTGGCCTCCTCGTTGGCCACGTCCATCACCCGTTTCAGCCGGGGGGTGATGAAGAGCTGGGCCATGGGCATCCCCGTGTAGGGCGCGTGGGTGGACTTGGGGGCCTTGTCCAGCACCATCTCCAGCTTCCGGGCGATCACCTGGGGAGAGGCACCCACCCGGACCAGGAGCTGGGGCACGGTGCCGTCGGCCTGTTCCAGCAGGGCCAGGAAGAGGTGCTCCGTGTCCACCTGGGTGTGGCGGTAGCGCTGCAGGATCTCCAGCGCCCGCATGGCCGCCTCATGGGCCCTCTGGGTAAATCGGTCGAATCGCATGGTGTTCTGTCCTTGGCAAGGGAGAAGGCAGAGCCCCGCATCCCGGGCCCCTCCACCTCCGGACGGTGGGGGACACCTCGAGAGCTGGGCAGACTCTCCGGGCGCGACACAGGCGCCACCCTATTATACGACAGATCGCGGGGATCCCGTTCCCCGCAAACAGAACTCTAACGCGGGGCCTCCTGGAAGGGCCTCGGACCCTGCCGGGCGACGATCTCAGAACACCCAGCCCTGCCCCACATCGAGCACGCCCTTGTCCGGAGGCGGCGGACAGGGGCAGGCCTGGGGTTCGATGGGAAGTGGCGCTACCGATCCCGCCTTCCGGTACGGTATAATAGACGGGCCGTGAGCCAGGCCGTGTGCCGGCTCCATCCCTGTGCGGCCCTGGGGTCCGGTCCACCCTGCCCCACCGGAGTGGCCAGGCCGGGCCTGTACTCGAGAGAGGGACATTGTCGCCTATGCAGATCGTCCAGACACTCGCCGAACGGGTCCTCGACAATGTGGGCCGGGTCATCCTGGGCAAGGACGAGGAGGTCCGCCTGACCCTGGTGGCCCTCCTGTGCGAGGGCCACCTGTTGATCGAGGACGTGCCCGGAGTGGGCAAGACCATGTTGGCCCGGGCCATCGCCCGGAGCATCGGCTGCACCTATCGCCGTATCCAGTTCACCCCCGACATGTTGCCCAGCGACGTCACCGGGGTCAGCGTCTTCAACCAGAAGACCCTGGAGTTCGAGTTCCGGCCGGGCCCCATCATGGCCCAGATCGTCCTGGCCGACGAGATCAACCGGGCCACCCCCAAGACCCAGTCCGCGCTCCTGGAGGCCATGGAGGAGCGCCAGGTCACGGTGGACGGGGTCACCTATCCCATGGCCCGGCCCTTCCTGGTCCTGGCCACCCAGAACCCCATCGAGTACGAGGGGACCTTTCCCCTGCCCGAGGCCCAGGTGGACCGCTTCCTCATCCGGCTGCGTCTGGGCTATCCCCTGAAGCGCCAGGAGATGGAGATCCTGGACCGCCAGGCCCAGCGCCACCCCATCGAGACCCTGGAGCAGGTGGTCTCGGTGGAGGAGCTGACCGAGGCCCAGGAGGCCATCAAGCAGGTCTATGTGGACGAGAGCGTGAAGGAGTACATTGTGGACCTGGTGACCACCACCCGGGACCACCCGGACATCTACCTGGGGGCCAGCCCTCGGGGCAGCCTGGCCCTCTTCCGGGCCTCTCGGGCCTGGGCCGCCCTCCATGGCCGGGACTTCGTCCTGCCCGACGATGTGAAACGGCTGGCCGACCCTACCCTGGCCCATCGGCTCATCGTCAGCCCGTCCGCCCGGATCAAGAACGTGGACGCGGGGACCGTAGTCCAGGAGGCCCTGCAGCACACCCCGGTGCCGGGCAGCCGGGTGCGCCCCCACTGAGCTCCCCAACCCATGCGCGGACGGCTCCTCTCCCTGATGGTGGCCACGGCCGTGGCCTGGACCATCGCCCTGAACAGCGGCCGGACCCTGGCCTTCAACCTGGCCTACCTCCTCACCGGGGTGTTGGTCCTGAGCTATCTCTGGGCCTGGAGCGGCACCCGTTTCCTGGAGATCCGCCGCTACACCCGGGCGCGGCGGAGCCAGGTGGGCGAGTACTTCGAGGAGACCCTGGAGGTCCGCAACACCGGGCGGCTGGGCAAGCTGTGGCTGGAGCTGGAGGACCACTCCACCCTGCCCCATCACCAGGTCAGCCGGGTGATCCACGCCCTGCGGGGCCGTTCCCGCTACCGCTGGCAGGTCCGCACCCTGTGCCAGCAGCGGGGATATTTCCGACTGGGGCCCATGACCCTCCGCAGCGGCGACCCTCTGGGGCTGTTCACCGTCCAGCAGGAGCTGCCGGCCACCAGCCAGGTGGTGGTCTACCCGGCCACCGTGGATCTGAACGCCTTCCATCCCCCCATCGCGGACCTGGCCGGCGGCGAGGCCCTGAGCCAGCGCACCCCCTATCTGACCACCAACGTGGCCGGGATCCGGGAATACCGCCCAGGGGACAGCTTCAACCGGATCCACTGGCTGAGCACGGCCCGGACCGGCCGCCTCATGGCCAAGGAGTTCGAGCTGGACCCCTCCGGGGACGTGTGGCTCTTCCTGGACCTGAACCGACAGGTGGAGGTGGCCCAGCCCTGGGAGCCCCCACCGGTGGAGGTGGGGATCTTCGCCCTCCGGGTTCGTCCGGGGGCCAGAGGCCGCTCCCCCGGGCCCCGGCGGCGGATGCCCGAACTGCCGCCCAGCACCACCGAGTATGGGGTGACCGCGGTGGCCAGCGTGGCCCGCTATTTCCTGGGCCGGAACCGGGCCGTGGGGCTGGTGCTGTACGGCGGGGTCCGGCAGGTGCTCCAGACCGACCGGGGCGAACGCCAGATGCGGAAGGTGCTGGAGATGTTGGCCGGCATCCAGGCGGACGGGACCCTTCCCCTGTACCAGGTCCTGCTCACCGAGGGGATCCGGCTGAGCCGGAACGCCATCATCGTGGCGGTCAGCCCCGACCCGGACCCGGCCTGGGTGCGAGCCCTCCGGGAGATGCGGCGGCGAGGGGTCCAGAGCGTGGCTGTGGTCCTGGATGGCGGCACCTTTGGCCAGGAGCGGGACTACGACGAGCTGTTGCAGGAGCTGCGGTGGAGCGAGATCCCCCACGATGTGGTGGGCTACGGGGATCCGCTCCAGGAGGTCCTGGGCCGCTCCACCCCGGCCGGAGGGATCGGGAGCGTTCCTCCCGGGGCGATGGCCTCGGAGCTCATGTCCGGGCCGGATGGATCCCCGCCATGAGCAGGCCCAGCTCCTGGGCACTGGTCCGATCCCGCTCCACCACGTCCATGATGCGGCCCTCGTAGATCACCGCGATGCGGTCCGAGAGGGCCAACAGCTCGTCCAGGTCCTCCGAGATCAGGAGGGTCGCGGTGCCCTGGGCCCGTTGCTCCAGAAGCCGTTGGTGGATGTACTCCATGGCGCCGATGTCCACGCCTCGGGTGGGCTGCGCGGCCACCAGCACCTTGGGCGCTCGGGAGAGCTCTCGGGCCAGGATGAGCTTCTGGATGTTGCCGCCGGAGAGGCTCTTGGTGGGGGTGCGGATGTCCGGGGTCTTGACCCGGAAACGGCGCACCAGTTCCCAGCTGTGTGCCGCGATCCGGCGGAAGTCCAGGAAGGGGCCCCGGCTGAAGGGCGGACGGACGTGGTCGTGGAGGATCAGGTTCTCCGCCACCGAGAACTCCCGGATCACCCCGTCGTGCATCCGCTCCTCGGGGATGTAGGCCAGGCCGGCCTCGGTCCGCCGGGCCGGCGACCAGCCGGTGATCTCCTGTTCGTCCAGCAGGATGCGCCCCGCGGTGGCCGGCCGCAGCCCCGCGATGACCTCGGCCAGCTCCCGTTGCCCGTTGCCGCTGACCCCGGCCAGGCCCAGGATCTCCCCGGCCCGGACGGTGAGGCTCACCTGGTGGAGCACCGCCTGGCCGGACACGCCTGCCGCGGAGACGTGTTCCAGGCGCAGGCGAGGCTCCCCGATGGCCACGGGCGGTCGGTTCTGCTCCAACAGCACGTCCCGCCCCACCATCATCCGGGCCAGCTCGGTCCGGGTCATCTCCTGGGTGGGCACCGTGCCCACCCGGCGGCCCTCCCGCAGGACGGTGATCCGGTCCGAGATGGTCAGCACCTCGTGGAGCTTGTGGCTGATGAAGACGATCCCGTGGCCCTCCTGCCGCATCTGGCCCAGGGTCTGGAAGAGCTCCTCCACCTCCTGGGGGGTGAGGACCGCGGTGGGCTCGTCCAGGATGAGCAGGTCCGCGCCCCGGTAGAGGGCCTTGACGATCTCCACCCGCTGCCGCTCGCCCACGGACAGGGCCCAGACCGGCGCGCGGGGATCCACCTCCAGGCCGTAGAGCTGGCTCAGCTCCTGGATCCGGGCCGTCACCCGGTCCAGGTCCAACAGCGGTCCCCGGCTGGAGGGCAGCCCCAGGGCCACGTTCTCGGCCACGGTCAGGGTGTCCACCAACATGAAGTGCTGGTGGACCATGCCGATGCCCAGGCGGATGGCGTCGGTGGGGGAGCGGATGGCCACGGGACGGCCGTCCACCTGGATGGTGCCCTGGTCGGCCTGGTAGAGGCCGTAGAGGATCTTCATCAGGGTGGTCTTCCCCGCGCCGTTCTCGCCCAACAGCGCGTGGACCTCGCCCTGGGCCACGTGGAAGTCCACCCGGTCCAGGGCCAGGACTCCGGGAAACCGCTTGACGATGCCCCGCATGGCGACCTCCTGGATGCGGGGCCCGTTGAGCGCATGGGTGGGGTCAGCCATGGTCGTCGCGGCCGGGGTCGAAGGGCCCCCGGTCGGGCCGGTGAACAGCCCGGCCAGGGGCAGGATGGACAGACAGGGAGGCTTCCCTCACGGCAAGGTCTCGATCCCGCCGGCGATGATCTGCTCCACGGTCTCCTGGACCGCGGCCTTCACCTCGTCCGGGATCTGGAGCTGCTCGTTGAACTCCACCCGCAGGCCGCCATTGGCCAGGGTGAGGGTGTAGGCGGTGCCGCCCAGCTCGCCGGCCCGGATCTTCCCGATCATGTCCTGGAGCACGCCGCTCCAGTCGTAGATCTGGTTGGCCACCACGATCTCCGGGGCCAGGCTGGTCTGGTCGCTCTGGGTGCCCAGCCAGTAGACGCCGTTCTCCTTGGCCACGCCGATGGCCCCCACCACCTGCTGCGCGGAGCCGGTGAGCACGTCCGCGCCGGCCTGGATGTGGACGTTGGCGGCCTCCGCGGCCAGGGCCGTGTCGCCGAAGGAGCCGGTGTAGCTCACGTTCACCTGGAGCCCGGGATCCGTGTCCTGGACGCCCTTCACGAAGCCGTCGATGTAGAGCTTGGCATCTCCGGCCTCCACCGGGCCCACCACGCCGATGACGCCCGATCGGGTCAGGCGGGCCGCGATGACCCCGTTCACGTAGCCGCCCTCATCGGCCGCGGCCTCGTAGGCAAAGATGTTGTCGTAGCCCTTGTCCTGGCCCGTGTCCACCGCGGTGCCCCAGGCAAAGCTGGTCTCGGGAAAGTCCGCGGCCACCTCGAACATGGAGTTCCCGTACTGGGTGCCGTGGGCGATGATCAGGTCGTACCCCTCGGCCGCATAGTCTCGGATGGCTGCGGCCGCGTCGGCCACGTTGAACATGTTCTCGGAGTAGGCCAGCTCCAGGGCCTCGGGGCCGCCCATCTCTGCCTGGACCGCGACCAGGGCGTCCCACATGGCCTGGCTCCACGCGATGTCGGTAGTGCTGCTGGGCATGACGATGGCGATGCGGAAGGGCTCGGCGGCCGGGGTCTCCTGTTCTCCGGTGGCCGCTTCCTGGCCCGCGGGCGACTCCCCGGCCGGCGCGCCGGCCGGGGCGCATGCGGCCAGGGCCAGGGCGAGGATCAGGGCCGTAACGGTCAGCAGACGGCTCGACATGGTGACGCCTCCTCTCCTTGGGTGGTGGCAGACGGTTGGCGGTGGCAGACGTGGGCAGGACGTGCACACTGGCTGGCGCCGGGCGGCTCGGCGCCGACGGGGGAATCTTCCCAGGGCCAGCGGTGAGATGGGCTGCGGCTCGGCCAGGACCCAACGATATCCCAACCGCGCCTCTCGAGGGGACATTATACCAACATCTCCTCGATCGGGCCAACGGGGCGAATGGGCCCACTGGGCCGCGGGTTGACTCGGCCCTCTCCGGCCGCTACAATGGGCGCACAGATGTTCGGCATTGGCCCATGGGACCCGCTTGCCTGGGGCCTGTCCAGGGGGGCCCCGTGGTGGAACTTGGGGAGAGGCGTGCGCATGGCCCGGATCAAGGTCCGCTATGTCTGTGCCGCGTGTGGCGGTGTCCAGGTGAAGTGGATGGGGCGCTGTCCCGAGTGCGGGGAGTGGAACACCCTGGAGGAGGAGCGGGTCTCCTCCGCGCCGGCCCGAGGTCCCCGGGACGGTCTGTCCCGTTCGGGGGAGACGGCTCGCCCTCTGCCTCTGGACGCCATCCGCGGCGAGCCGGTCCGGCGGCTGGTGTTGGGCAACGGTGAGCTGAACCGGGTGTTGGGCGGCGGCATCGTCCCCGGCTCTGGGGTACTGGTGGGCGGGGATCCGGGGATCGGCAAGAGCACCCTGCTCCTGCAGATGGCTGCGGACGTGGCTGCCCGCCATGGGCCGGTCCTCTACGTCAGCGCGGAGGAGAGTGCCCATCAACTGGCCCAACGGGCTGCCCGTCTGGGGCTCCAGGGGGGCGGGCTTCTGGTCCTGGCGGAGACCGTCCTGGAGGTCGTGCTGGAGCGGATCCTGGAGGTGCGGCCCCGGCTGGTGGTGGTGGACTCCATCCAGGCCGTCCACAGCGAGCAGCTCGCCGGCGGGGCCGGCAGTGTCTCCCAGGTCCGGGACTGCGCCGCGCATCTCCTCCGCCTGGCCAAACAGGAGGATATCCCCCTGTTCCTGGTGGGGCATGTGACCAAGGAGGGGGCCATCGCGGGTCCCCGGATCCTGGAGCACATGGTGGACGCGGTGTTGCAGTTGGAGGGGGAGCGTTTCCAGGCCTATCGCCTGTTGCGGGCGGTGAAGAACCGGTTCGGCAGCACCCACGAGGTGGGGATCTTCGAGATGACCGACCAGGGGTTGGTGGAGGTGGCCAACCCCTCGGAGCTCTTCCTGGCCGAGCGGCTGCCCAACGCGGCCGGCAGCGCCATCGCGGTGCCCATGGAGGGCACCCGTCCTTTGGTGGTGGAGATCCAGGCCCTGAGCAGCACCACCGCGTTCAGCCAGCCCCGACGCACCGGCAACGGCGTGGACCTGAACCGTCTTCTGTTGGTCAGCGCGGTGTTGAGCAAGCGGGTGGGCCTGGCCCTGGGCAACCAGGACATCTTCGTCAACGTGGTGGGGGGGCTGCGGGTGGGCGAGCCCGCGGCGGATCTGGCCATCGCGCTGGCCATCGCGAGCAGCCACCGCAACCGGCCTGTGGCGGCGGATCTGGCCATCCTGGGCGAGATCGGCCTGAGCGGCGAGCTGCGCAGCGTGAGCCACTTGGAACGGCGGCTGCGGGAGGCGGCCAAGCTGGGTTTCGGCAGGGCCCTGGTGCCCCGGGGAGCTCTGCGTCGCCTGGAGGGGCACCTGCCCCAGGGGCTGGAGCCGGTGGGGGTCCGCACCCTGGCCGAGGCCCTGGAGGTGGCGCTGGCGGGCTGAGCGCTGCTCGGGCCGCGGCGCTGTGCAGCTTCTCCGCCGGCCGGGCCTGCCCTATCCCGCCCCCTCCAGGGGCACCAGCGTGCGGTAGAGGCTCAGGGCCATGTAGAGCCCCGCGTACCCCATGAGGAAGCCCATTGCCCAGGCATGGATCGTCGGGTACTGCCAGAGCTGCCACCCGGACACCAGGAGCCAGGCCAGGGTGAGCCCAAGCAGGGCCGGACGCACCCAGGCGCGACGGCTCAGATGCTCCATCCGGGAGGGGTAGAGGTACTTGATGGGCACGAAGACCAACAACGCCAGCCCCACCAGGATCAGGGCGTTGACCGGGGCCGGGAGCCCCCACAGGAAGAGGTAGAAGGCCACCACGTTCCAGTAGCTGGGGAAGCCCTTGAAGTAGTGGTCTGGGGTCTTCGCGTCCACCTGGCAGAACTGGTAGGCGGAGGCCAGCGCGGGGAGCCCCACCAGCAGCACCCGCCCCCGCTCGGGGAGCAGGTCGCTCTGGAGCAGGAAGAAACAGGGCACCACCACGTAGTTCAGGTAGTCGATGATGTTGTCCAACAGGGTGCCGTCCACCTGGGGGACGCGCTCCCACACCCGTGCTCGCCGGGCCAGGGTGCCGTCCACCCCGTCCACCAACAGGGCGGTTCCCATCCACCAGAAGGCCTGGAGCCATTCCCGCTGTTGGATGGCCTGCAAGGCCCAGAGGCCCCACACCACGCCGCTGGCCGTCAACAGGTGGACGGCCCAGGCCAGGATGCGCTCCCGCCGTGGGCATGGCTTCCCATCCGACGCCATTGTCCAGGCCCCCATGGCCGGCCCCTTCCCTTGGTCTGCGTGGTCGCTTGCGGAGATCTGCCCGATTATACATGGGACGCCTTCCGGGAACAACTCCACCGGAACCCCTGCTTCCGCGGTTGGGGCATCCGTCGGCCTCTGTCTTTGTCCCGGGGCGGGCCACCTGTGGTACACTGGCAGCGCGGTGCGGTGGCCCCGGGGCGGCCGCATGGGGATGGGAAGATCGAAGCATGGGAGGCCCAAGGAGAGCCATGGCCCGTTCGTTTCTGCGCACGGTCTTGCTGGCGGTGGCCCTGGTGGCCGTCGGCGGATCCGGGCTGGGCCCTGAATGGAGCCCCGTGGCCTGGTCGGCCCGGCCGGTGGAGCGGAGCCCAGGGCCGGCCCCCACCGGCCGGGCCCTGGTCCCCGCCCCCTTGGCCCGGTCCACTCCCCTGGCCCGACACCCGGATCCGGCCGGCCAGCCGGGGTGGGGGCCTTCTCGTCCTTCCAGCGTCTCGCCGGACCATGCCGAGCGGCTGCGGGCCCGGATCCTCCGGGCCCTGATCCGGGTACGCCTGCGCCTGCCCCATTCTTGGCCCGTGGAGAACCGGCGCCGGTCTCCTCTCGCCTATGCAGTGCGCTTGCCCCTGGTCCAGGCCGGCTCCACCCTGCTCCAGGACCAGCGTGTCCGGGAGATCTCTCCCTTGCCCACGCCCACCCCGTCCCCGACCCCCACGCGGACCCCCACACCGTTGCCCGAGCCCACGCCGGATGGGGTGTCCCGCACGGTCCGGGTGCCCATCCTGATGTACCACTACATCAGCCAGCCGCCGGAGGACGCGGACATCTATCGCCAGGATCTCTCGGTGGCGCCGGAGCTCTTCGCCCAGCACCTGGACCGGATCCTGGCCGAGGGCTACACGCCCATTACCCTGTACGACCTGGTCCGCTACCTGACCCGGGGCGTGCCCTTGCCACCCAAGCCGGTGATCCTCACCCTGGACGACGGCTATCGGGACAACTACACCAACGCCTTCCCCCGGCTGCGGGAGCGGGGCATGGTGGCCACCTTCTTCGTGGTGACGGACTTCATCGACCAGGGGCGTCCGGAGTACCTGACCTGGGACATGGCCCGGGAGATGTTGGCCGCGGGCATGTCCATCGAGTCCCATGGACGCAACCATGTGGACCTGCGGGACCGGGACGACGACTACCTGGTGTGGCAGGCCCTGGGCAGCTTGGAGACCATCCAGTACGAGCTGGGTGTCCGGCCCCGGTTCGTGGCCTATCCGGGCGGCGCGTACGATGCGGACACCATTCGGATCTTCCGCAGCGCGGGCTACTGGGCGGGCCTCACCACCATTCAGGGGGCCACCCACAGCACCGACAACCTGTTCGAGCTCCGCCGGGTGCGGGTACGGGGCTCCACCACGCCGGACGACCTGGCCCGGATGCTGGACCTCGACTGGTGAGCGGGATGGGGCCGTCTCCGGGGCTGTTCTCTGGTTCCACGTCTCCATGCAGGGGAGCCTCCCGATGTTCGAAGCCCACGCGCCGTTGAAGACGAACCGATATCTGGAGGGAAAGGTCGCGGTGGTCACCGGCAGCGGGCGCGGCATCGGCCGGGCCATTGCCCTGGCCCTGGCGGAACGGGGATGCCACATCGCGGTGAACTATGTCCGACGCCGGGAGACGGCCGAGGCCACGGCCCAGGCCATCCAGGCCTTCGATGTCCAGGCCATGGTGGTCAAGGCCAACATGGCGGATCCCGAGGATGTCCGCCGTCTGGTGCGCACCGCGGGGACCGAGTTCGGCCGGGTGGACATCTTCGTGGGCAACGCGGCCAGCGGGGTCCTGCGTTCGGTCCTGGAGGTCCAGCCCAAGCACTGGGACTGGTCCATGCACGTGAACGCGCGGAGCATCCTGGTGGGGGCCCAGGCCGCGTTTCCCTACATGGAGCGGGCAGGCTGGGGGCGGGTGCTCGCGGTCAGCAGCCTGGGAAGCCGACGGGTGTTGCCGGAATATGCCGCGGTGGGCGTCAGCAAGGCTGCCATCGAGGCGGTGATCCGCTATCTGGCCGTGGAGCTGGCTCCCTACGGGATCACCGCCAACTGCATCAGCCCCGGTGTGGTCCTCACCGAGGCCCTGGACCATTTCCCCAGCAAGGATCGGATCATCCGCAACGCGCAGCGGCGGACGCCTGTGGGCCGGCTGGTGCAGCCGGAGGAGGTGGGGGAGCTGGCTGCATGGCTGTGCAGCGACGCCGCGGCCATGATCGTGGGCCAGGTCATCGAGCTGGACGGGGGATACAGCCTGTTGGCGTAGGCTCGGTCTGAAGGCCTCCGGAGCCAGGGAGGGACGGAGCGACGGGGCGGCGAGAGGATCTCGCCGCCCCGCCCTCGTTCACCCGATGCGGGTCCGGCTCTGCTCCCGCATGTAGAGGGGCAGGGTGTAGCGTCCACCGACCCCCTTGCCCGTGGAGCCGCTGCCCTTCCAGCCTCCGAAGGCCTGGACCCCTGGCCACGCGCCGGTGGTGGCCCCGCCGGGTCGGTTCGCGTAGACCGTCCCGGCCTGGATGTGGTCGAAGAACCACTGGATCTCCTCCGGGTCCTGGCCGTAGAAGCCCGCGGTCAGGCCGTAGAGGGTGTCGTTGGCCTTGGCCATGGCCTCCTCCAGGCTCTTCACCGGGGCCATGTGGAGGATGGGCACGAAGAGCTCGTTCTTGACCAGATAGTGGTCCTCGGGCAGGCCCTCGAGGACGGTGGGGGTCACGTAGTAGCCTCGGGCCAGCTCTCCCTCGGTCAACACGTGGCCCCCTGTCAGCACGGTGGCGCCGTCCCGGCGGGCCATGGCCACGTACTCCTGGAACTTCTCGTAGGCCTCCTGGTGGATCACCGTGCCCATGAACACGTCCCGGCGGGTGGGGTTGCCCACCACGAGGGCCTGGGTCCGCTCCAGGAGCTTCTCCTGGAACGCGTCGTAGACCTCCTCCTGGACGTAGACCCGGGAGCAGGCCGAGCACTTCTGGCCGTCCATGCCGAAGGCCGCCCGCACCACGCCCAGGGCCGCGATGTCCAGGTCCGCGGTGCGGGAGACGATGGTGGGGTTCTTGCCGCCCATCTCCACGATGGCCGGCCGGGGGTAGGGGCCGCTCCGGGCCGCCTGGAGGACCTTCATGCCCACTGCATAGGAGCCGGTGAAGGTCCAGCCGTCCACGTCTGGGTTGTCCAGCAGCTCCTGGCCCACCTCCAGGTCGGGCCCGATGACGCTGTTGAAGACCCCGTCGGGCAGGCCGGCCTGGGCGAAGAGCTCGGCCACCTTCCAGCCGCTGTAACGGGTCTCCGGCGCGCCCTTGAAGACCACTGTGTTGCCACACACCAGGGCCGCGGCGATGGGGGCCGCGGACAGGGCCATGGGGAAGTTGAAGGGGGAGATCACCGCCCAGACCCCGTAGGGCTGGAGAACCGTGTAGTTGTGCTCCTTGGGGTCCTGGGGATTCAGCTTGCCCATGACCGTGAGGTAGCCCTGGTTCCGCTCCATGTCGTCCGCGTACCAGCGCAGCAGGTCCGCGGTCTCGGCCACCTCGGCCAGGGCCTCCATCCGGTTCTTGCCCACCTCGTAGATCAGGAGCGCGGCCAGCTCGAAAGTGTGGCGGTCGATGGCCTCGGCCACCTGCCGGATGCGGGCCACCCGCTCCTGCCAGGGGACACGGCGCCAGCCCTCCCAGGCCCGTCTCGCGGCCTGGATGGCCGCCCGGGCATGTTCCCGGGTGCCCTCCTGGGCCACACAGAGCTGGATGGAGGTGTCGATGGGGCTGCGACAGGTGACCTTCCGTTCCGCGTAGACCTGTTCCCCGTCGATGAACATGGGGACCTCCGCGCCCAGCCAGTGGGCGGCCACGTGTTCGATGGCCCGGTCCATGGCGGCCTGGAGCTCCTGGTTGTCCACCGCGAGGGTCGCGTAGGTGATCTTGATCGTCTCGGCCATGGCCCACTCTCCTTTCTCGTCGTCGAGACCGCTACGTCGTCGTAGTCCGTCCGAACCCACGCCTGGGGAAGAGGAAGGGGGTTCCAGGATGCTGGTCGGGTCGTGGCCTCTTGCTCGGTGGCTGCGGGGCCTCTCAGTCCTCGTCCCCCAGTCGGAGCACGGACATGAAGGCCTCCTGGGGGATCTCCACCGAGCCCACCATCTTCATGCGCTTCTTGCCGGCCTTCTGGCGCTCCAACAGCTTCCGCTTGCGGGTCACGTCGCCGCCGTAGCACTTGGCCAACACGTCCTTGCGCAGGGCCTTCACGTTGGCCCGGCTGATGACCTTGTTGCCGATGGCCGCCTGGATGGGGACCTCGAAGAGCTGTCGGGGGATGATCTCCTTCATCCTGCTGACCAGCTTCTGGCCCTTCCGGTAGGCGTCCTGTCGGTGGACGATGACGCTCAGCGCGTCCACCGGCTGGCCGTTGACCAGGATGTCCAGCTTCACCAGGTCCGAGGGCCGATAGCCGGACAGCTCGTAGTCCATGCTGGCGTAGCCCCGGGTGCGGGCCTTGAGCTCGTTGTAGAAGTCCACCAGGATCTCCGCGAGGGGCATCTCGTAGACCAGCTCCACCCGCTTGGAGTCCAGCCAGTTCTGGTTCTTCACCTCGCCCCGACGTTTGGTCACCAGGTCCATGATGGGGCCGATGTACTCCGCGGGGGTGAAGATGTGGACCCGGCACCAGGGCTCCTGGATGTGGTCGATCTGGGTGGGCTCCGGCAGCTCCGCGGGGCTGCGGATGAGGAGCTCGGTGCCGTCGGTCCGGATCACCCGGTAGGCCACGGAGGGCGCGGTGAAGATGACGTCCAGGCCGTACTCCCGCTCCAACCGTTCCTGGACGATCTCCATGTGGAAGAGGCCCAGAAAGCCCAGCCGGAAGCCGTAGCCCAGGGCCTGGCTCACCTCCGGCTCGTAGACCAGGGCCGCGTCGTTGAGCTGGAGCTTCTCCAACGCGTCCCGCAGGTCCTCGTAGTCGTCCGGGTTGGAGGGGTAGAGCCCCGCGAAGACCATGGGCTTCATGGGCTCGTAGCCGGGCAGGGGCTCCGGGGCCGGGTTCTCGGCCAGGGTGATGGTGTCCCCCACGTCCAGGTCCTGGACGGTCTTCAGGCCGGTGGCGATGTAGCCCACCTCCCCGGTGCCCAGCCGGTGTGTGGGCACCATGGCCGGGGTCAGGACCCCTACCTCCAGGGGCTCCATCTCTCGGCCGGTGCCCATGGCCTGCATCCGGGGGGTGCCCTGGACACGGCCGTTGAAGACCCGGACGTACGCGATGACGCCCTTGTAGGGGTCGTACTGGCAGTCGAAGACCAGGGCCTGGAGGGGGGCGTCCGGCCGGCCCTGGGGGGGTGGGACCTCCTGGATCACCCGCTCCAACACCTGTTCCACGTTGTGGCCGGTCTTGGCGCTGATCCGGGGGATCTCCTCTCCGGGGACGCCCAACAGCTCCTCGATCTCCTGGGCCACGTCGTCGGGCATGGCCGCGGGCAGGTCGATCTTGTTGATCACGGGAAGGATGACCAGGTCCTGCTCCAGGGCTGCGAAGAGGTGGGCCATGGTCTGGGCCTGGATGCCCTGGGTCGCGTCCACCACCAGGATGGCCCCCTCGCAGGCCTGCAGGGCCCGCCGGACCTCGTAGGTGAAGTCCACGTGGCCTGGGGTGTCGATGAGGTGGATCGCGTACTCCTCCCCCTGCCACCGATGGATCATGCGGACCGCGCTGGCCTTGATGGTGACCCCCTTCTCCCGCTCCAGCTCCATGGAGTCCAGGAGCTGTTCCTTCATCTCCCGCTCCGTCACCGTGCCCGTGATCTGGAGCAGACGGTCTGCGAGGGTGCTCTTGCCGTGGTCGATATGGGCGATGATACAGATGTTGCGGATGTGGTTCAGGTCCATGGATGGTTCCACTGTCATGGATGGCGAAGCCTCGGGGTCGGGCTGACAGCTCCATTATACCAGACCGCCATGATACCAGGCCCCGACAGCGATCTCCGTCTGCTCAGCCGGGCATCCAGGGGCGCATCTTCTCCAACACCTGGGCCACGCCGTCCTCGTCCGCGGTGCCGGTGATCCGGTCCGCGGCGGCCTGGACCTCGGGCTCTGCGTCGCCCATGGCCACGCCCACGCCGCTCGCGGCCAACATCTCCACGTCGTTCACGTCGTCCCCAAAGGCCATGACCTGGGCCATGGAGAGCCCCCACCCCTCCACCAGGCGGCGCAGGGCCTCCCCCTTGGACGCGGTCCGGGGCATGATCTGGACCAGGCGGTACTTCCGGGAGACCAGGGGCTTCACCGTGGGGGGCAGGGCCTCCAGCACCCGCAGGCTCTCCTCGCCGTCCAGGGAGAAGAGGATCTTCGCGGCCGGCCGGTCGATCACCCTCCGCAGGTCCTCCACGTGTTGGGCGCCGAAGCGGCCCAGGGGCCGGTTGGTGTACAGCATGTCCCCCATCTCCAGGCCGATCCGGTGGTCGGGGAGCGCGGCCAGGAGCAGCTCCACGATGGCCCGGGTCTCCTCCAGGGGAATGGGATCTCGATGGAGGACCCGGCCCCCGTGGACGATCTCCACGCCGTTGTAGACGATCCAGGGGAAGCGGTGCAGGGGCTCCGGCACCCCCTCCGTGGCCCGGGGCGGACGGCCTGTGGCGATGACCAGCCGCCCTCCCGCATCCACCCAGCCCAGCAGGGCGTCCAGGGTTCGGGGGGACACGGTCTTGTCGCTGCGCACGATGGTGTCGTCCAGGTCCACGGCGACCACCGCGATCCCCGGCCATCGGTCCTGGCTCGGTGAGGTCATGGTCTTCCTCTTTCTTCTCTCCAGCTTCTCTCCAGGGGCCTCTTCGTCCCTTCTCCCTGTGGAGGCCATGGGGGCCTCATGGCTCCGGGCGGCGTTCGAAGTAGTAGACCCACACGGGCAGCCCGTGTTCGTGGCACCAGTGTTCCCGATGGGTGGGCAGATGGGGCCCGATCCGGGCGGCCAACCGGGGATCGTGGGCCCGGAACCCGGGATGGTGCTCCACCAGGTAGCGGATCAGCTCGCCGTATCCCTCCACGTCGGTCTTCACGTGGAGGATGCCCCCCGGTCGGAGCTTGGCCGCCAACAGGTCCACGAAGGGAGGGGAGAAGAGCCGCTTGACCTTGTGCTGTCGTTTCCACCACGGGTCCGGGAACAGGATGTGGACCATCTCCACCCGGCCGTCTGGGAGGAGCCGGGGCATGCTGAAGCGGGCGTCGTCGTCGCTGATCCACAGGTTCTCCAGCTCCAGCCTCTCGGCCCGTTGGAGGGCCAGCCGTGCGGCCTTGGTCCGCACCTCGTAGCCGATGAAGAGCCGTTCCGGATGCCGCCGGGCCCGATCCAGGATGAAGTCTCCCCGGCCGAAGCCGATCTCGATCTCCAGGGGCCGTTCCGAGGCCAGGTCGGCCTGCAGGCGCGCCCCGTTCCATCCCCGGGCGTCGTCCAGGGCCAGGGTGCGGAAGAAGCGGCGGTTCAGCCCCCAGTCGGGCAGTCGGTCTGCCTGGGGGCGCCGGCGGGGATCCCCGCCGATGAGCCCTTTGCCGGCCTCCCACAGCGCGTAGAGGCGCTGGCGCTCCTCCTCGGTGAGCTCCTCCCAGGTGAAGTCCATCCGTCCCTGGGAGAAGGAGGTGGGCTGGTAGTCCAGGATGGGCCTGGGTTCCTCCTGGGGGCCGCGTTCCTCGGGCGTCATGGCGGTCCACTCACGGCTGTCCACGGTCCTTCCGGGCTAGGGCCGTGGAGGGTTCTCCAGCTTCCGGGCGATGGCCTCCCGGACCACCTGTGGGTCCGCGGGCAGGTAGACCGGCGGGTTGGCGTAGCGGCTCTCCACCCCGTCCAGGGTGTCCTCGTGGTAGCCTACCTTGAAAGGGGTGAACTTCAGGCCGTGGGCCGTGCTGATCACCACCACCCGTTCGTGGCCCTGGACGATGCCCTGCTCCCGCAGCTTGAAGAGAACGGCCAGGGCCACGCCGGTGTGGGGGCAGGTGTACATGCCGGTGCGGTCGGCCAGGGCGGCAGCGTTGGCCAGCTCGTCCTCCGTGGCCTGCTCCACCAGGCCGTCCGTCTCCTGGATGGCCTGGACGGCCTTCTCGTAGCTCACGGGGTTGCCGATCTGGATGGCCGAGGCCAGGGTCTGCTCCGCGTGGAGGCTCACCCGTTCCCGGAACCCCTGCCGGAAGCTGCGGTAGAAGGGGTTGGCTCGGGCCGCCTGGGCTGCCACCAGCCGGGGAAGGCGGCGGATGAGCCCCAGCCGTTGCAGGAGCTTGAGCCCCTTGTAGAGCGCGCTGATGTTGCCCAGGTTGCCCACGGGGATGACGATCCAGTCCGGCACCTCCCAGTCGAACTGTTGCACGATCTCGATGCCCACGGTCTTCTGGCCCTCGATGCGCAGGCTGTTCATGGAATTGGCCAGGTAGATGGTGTTGTCCTGGGTCACCTCCTGGACGATGCGCATACAGCCGTCGAAGTCCGTGTCCAGGGCCAGGACATGGGCCCCGTTGGCGATGGGCTGGATGAGCTGCGCGGGGCTGACCTTGCCCTGGGGCAGGAAGATGATGGCCGGGATGCCGGCCGCGGCCGCGTACGCGGCCAGGGCCGCGCTGGTGTCCCCGGTGCTGGCCGCGGCCACGGCCCGGATGGGGACCCCTTGGTGGATCATCTGCTTCACCACGCTCACCAGCACGGTCATGCCCAGGTCCTTGAAGCTGCCTGTGTGGCTGTTGCCGCACAGCTTCACCCAGAGGTCGGGCAGGCCGATCTGGCGGCCCAGCCGCTCGGCCCAGAAGAGGTTCGAGTTGCCCTCGAACATGCTCACGATGTTGTCGTCGTCGATGTGGGGGACCACCCACTCCTTCTTGCCCCACACCCCACTGCCGTAGGGCCATTCGGTGGTGCCCACCCGGGCGTCCAGAAGGGCCTTCCACTCCTGGGGAGAACGCCGCCGCAGCGCGTCCACATCGTGGGCCACCTCCAGGAGGCCACCGCAGGTGGGGCAGCGGTAGATCACCTGGTACAGGGAGTACTCCCCGGGGCAGCCTCGGAAGCAGCGGAAGTACGCGCGGTAGCGGTGCTCCTCGGCCGGCGCGATCTCCGGACGGTGGGTGATGGGCATGGCTCTCCTCTCCCGGCTGGGCATGGATCGACAGCCTCTCCCCCTAGCATACCCGCATTGCCGACCTTTGGACAAACGGATGGCCAGAGGGATGTCCGTCCTCGCAGGCTGGGCCCGGCCTCGGGGCGGAAGGGGCGGAGATCGGGAAGGCGGCGATCCGTCGGGACCACCGCCTCGGTTACCTGAGGATCGGAAGGGGGATGGGGGACCCGGGGGAAGGGGTCCGGGGCTGTCGGGCCGCTATGGGGCCCGACGCAGGATGAGGCTGGCGTTCTGCCCACCCAGGCCGAAGCCGTTGCACAGCCCCGCGTCCACCCGGTGGCGTCGGGCCTGGTTGGGCACGTAGTCCAGGTCGCACTCGGGGTCTGGGGTGGTGTAGTTGATGGTGGGCACGATCCAGCCCTCCTGCATGGCCTTGACGATCACGGCCGCGCTCTGGGCACCGGCCGCGCCCATGGCATGGCCGATGCTGCTCTTGATGCTGGTCACCGGGATCCGGTAGGCGGCCGGGCCGAAGACCTGTTTGATGGCCGCGGTCTCCATGCTGTCGTTGAGCCGGGTGCCGGTGCCGTGGGCCACGATCCAGTGGATCTCCTGGGGGGCCAGGCCGCTTTCCTCCAGGGCCCGCTGCATGGCCGCGGCCGCGCCCCGGCCGCTGGGCTCCGGCGCGGTCATGTCGTAGGCGTCCTCTGTGAGGCCGTACCCCGCGAACGCGGCCAGGATGGGGGCGCCCCGGGCCCGGGCGTGGTCCTCCCGCTCCAGCACCAGGATGGCCGCGCCCTCGCCCACCACCATGCCGTCTCGGTCGCGGCTGAAGGGGCGACACGCGGAGGCCGGATCGTCGTTGCGGGTGCTGGCTGCGCCCAGGCGGCTGAAGGTGGTGATGATCAGCTTGGACAGGTAGCCCTCCACACCGCCCGCGATCATCACGTCGGCCTCGCCCCGCTGGATGCGCCGGGCGGCCTCGCCGATGGCCACGATCCCGGTGGCGCAGGCGGTGACCTGGCTGTTGGTGGGCCCGGTGACCCCCAGTTGGATGGCCACGTAGGTGGGGGTGGCGCTGATCAGCGCGGCCGGGGCCAGGGCCGGGTTGAAGCGCCGGGGGCCGCCCTCCTCCAGCCGGCGGCCCTCGGCCTCCACGATGTCCCAGCCGCCGAAGGCCAGGCCGATCTCCACGCCCACCCGGCTCCGGTCGGTCTGGGCCAGGTCCAGATGGGCCATGGCCAGGGCGTCCTGGGTGCACTTCCACGCGAACTGGGTGGCCCGGCTGGTGCGGCGGGCCTCTCGCCTGGGCATGTACGCGGCGGGTTCCCAGTCGGCCACCCGGGCCGCGATCTGGGTGGGAAAGCCGGTGGGATCCCAGTGGGTGATGCGGCGGACGCCGGAACGGCCGGCGAGAAATCCCTGCCAGGAGGACTCCAGGTCGTGGCCCAGGGGGGTGATGAGGCCGACCCCGGTGACCACCACTCGTGGGGCAGAGGGCGCAGACGGTGTGGCCATGGCGCGACTCGTGGGGCCTCTGCTAGCGCATGGTCAGGGCCATGACGGCCTTCTGCACATGCAGTCGGTTCTCGGCCTCGTCGTAGACCACGGACTGGGGGCCGTCGATGACCTCGTCCGCGACCTCGATGTTGCGGTCCGCGGGCAGGCAGTGCATGTAGATGGCGTCGGGCTTGGCCAGGGCCATGCGTCGGCGGTCTGCGATCCAGTCCGTGTACTTCTGGCCGATGCGGGCGCTTTCCTCGGGGTCGTCCGTGGTGAGGAGCGCGCCCCAGCTCTTGGGGTAGACGATGTCCGCGTCCCGGAAGCCGGCGTCGAAGTCGTCCAGGATCTCGAAGCTGCCCCCGGCGCGGCGGGCGTTCTCCTGGGCCTGGTCCAGGATCTCCGGCATGAGCCGGTATTCCGGGGGGTGGGTCAGCCGCACGTGCATGCCGAAGCGGGTCATCTGCAGGATCAGGCTCTGGGGTACGGAGATGGGCTTCTGGTAGCTGGAGGCGTAGGCCCAGCTCACGTTGATGGTCAGCCCCCGAGGATCCCCTTTCTTCTCGATGATGGTCATCAGGTCCGCCAGGATCTGGAAGGGGTGGTAGACGTCGCACTGCATGTTCAGGACGGGCACCCGGCTGGCCTGGGCCACCTGGCGGATGTATCGGTTGCCCACCCCCCAGTCGCACTGGCGGATGGCGATGCCGTCGTAGTAGCGGCCGAAGATCTGGCCGATCTCCTTGGCCGTGTCGCCGTGGCTGATCTGGGTGGTGGTGTGGTCGACGAAGGCCGCGTGGCCGCCCAGCTGGGCCATGCCCGCCTCGAAGCTGGAGCGGGTGCGGGTGCTGGTGAAGAAGAAGAGCATGGCCAGCACCTTGTCCCGCAGGAGGGGGTGGGGGATACCCAGGGCCCGATCCCGTTTGAGCTTGAAGGCCACGTCCAGGACGGTCTCCACCTCCTCCTTGCTGAAGTCCAGGTCGCCGATGAGATCCCGGCCGCGCAGATCGGTCTGCATGTGTCCCTCCCGGTGATGGATCTGCCAGAATCCGATGGATCCGGATGGATAATGGATGGGGCGCGGTGGCCGCTCTTCAGCTCTCGGGCCCGCGCCAGAACAACCACAATCCTACCAGGGTGAAGCCCGCAGCGCCAATGAGCCCGAAGGGCAGGGGGCCCAGCACCAGGTTGGGTTCCCCCGCGACGAAGAGCAGGGGCAGCCCGCCGATGGCGTTGAGCCCGGCATGGCCGATGACCGGGGGCCACACGCTGCCTCCCCGCACCGCGAGCCAGCCCAGAAAGGTGCCCACCACGAAGGTGAAGCCGATCATGGCCAGGATGCCACTCCAGGGCGCGCCGGGATAGTCCAGCCCGTACAGGCCGTAGTTGTGGCCCATGGCGATGACGGGGGCATGCCAGACGCCCCAGATGAGCCCCATGAGGAGCATGGCCCGGCGCCAGCCCAGGGCCAGGAGCTTGGGCTGCAGGTAGGCCCGCCAGCCGAACTCCTCGCCGAAGGCGAAGGGCCCGTTCAGCAGGGGGCCCAGGAGCACCGCCTGGAGGGCCTGGATGAGGGCCAGGACCCACAGGGGGAAGGGCAGCCGGAGAGGCTGGCCCGTCCGCTGGCTGGCCTCCGCGAGCAAGGCCTGCAGGGTGGGCAGGGAAGGGTCGAAATGCTCGGGGAAGAGGACGAAGTAGAGGGCACCCCCTGCCACCGTCAGGGCGGCCGGGCCCACCCAGGCCAGCACCCAGTAGGGCCATCTCTCCCGCAGCCGGGGCCGGAGGCCGAGATCCTGCCACCCCTCCCGGGTCATCCATCGGGTGAGGAGGTGGGCCACGGCTGGGGCCGGCATGTAGACCCCGGCCAACAGGAGGGTGGCCAGGGTCAGCACCCCGGGAACCACCGGGGGACTGTGGAGCAGCCCGCCGGTCCGGTAGATGACCCCGGCCACCGACCAGGAGATGCCGTAGGTGAGGAGCAGGTAGATGCCCACCCGGCGCCAGTCCGCCGGGGGGCTTTCCGATGGGCTCATCGGACGATCCGGGTGCCGGTCTCGCCCTGGACCGCGCGGACCAGGTTCTCCGGGTCGGTGATGAGGCAGAAGGCCTCGGGGTTGGGGTTCCGCTCCAGGAAGTCGATGCAGGCCTCGATCTTGGGCTTCATGCTGCCCTCTGCGAAGTGGCCCTCGGCCATGTAGCGGCGGGCCTCCTCCAGGGTCATCCGGTCCAGGTCCCGCTGTTGTGGGGTGCCGAAATGGAGGGCCACCTTCTCCACGCCCGTGCTGATCAGGAGGAGATCCGCCCGGAGATGGATGCCCAGAAGCGCACTGGCCCGGTCCTTGTCGATCACCGCGGAGACGCCCCGGAGCTCTCCCTGGGGGGTGCGCACCACCGGGATGCCGCCGCCCCCACAGGCCACCACGATCCAGCCCAGTTCCAGGGCCTGTTGGATGGCCTTCTGCTCGATGATCTCCACCGGCTTGGGCGAGGGCACCACCCGTCGCCAGCCCCGGCCTGCGTCCTCCATCACCCGCCAGCCCACCTCGGCAAAGCGCTGGGCCATCTCCGCGGTCAGGAAGCCGCCGATGGGTTTGGTGGGGTTCTCGAAGGCCGGATCGTCCGCATCCACCCGGACCTGGGTGATCAGGGTGATGCACTGCCGGGCCACGTTCTGGCGATGGAACTCGTTGTTCAGGGCCTGTTGGAGCATGTAGCCGATGCTTCCCTGGGTGTCGGCCACGATGAGGCTCAAGGGCGTGGTGTGGACCTCCGGCGCGGCCAGCTCGTTCCGGCGCAGGATGAAGCCCACCTGGGGGCCGTTGCCGTGGGTGACCACCGTGCGCCATCCCTGTCGGACCAGGCGGGCGATGTGGGTGCAGGTCTCCCGCACCGCCTCCCACTGGTGCTTCACCTCGGGATGATCGCGGTTCTTGATCAGGGAGTTGCCGCCAATGGCCACCACGGCCAGAGGTGGGGAATGGGGGGAGGGGGTCATCGGCTCCAGATCCTCGGCAGTCGTGGGTCGTGGATGGAAAGAAGATCGACCCGGGCGACCGCGCCCGGAACCGGGGCGGGGGACTCCGGATTCTCCGGGACGGCCCGGATGGGTCACGGGATCAGCCCGGGCAGGATCGCGTAGAACTCCGTGGACTTCACCACGTCGGCCAGGGGCACGCTGTCCATCACCGTGTGGGCGGTGGTCTCGTCCCCCGGGGCGAACCCGATGGCCGGGATGCCGGCCTTGCCCATCCAGTAGATGCCGTTCGTGCTGAAGTCCCATTTGCCTGTGGGCGCGTCGGGCAGGCCGATGAGCTGCCGGGCCCTCTGGCCGGCCTGGACCAGGGGGTGGTCCTCCTCCAGGAGCCAGGCCGGGAAGTACTTCTCCACCGGGAAGACGAAGCCCGTGTAGCTGGGCTCGTTGTAGTGGAGCATCTCCACGGTGACGTCTCCCCGCTCCCGGTGGACCGGGGGAATGGCCTGGCGCACCTGTTCCAGGACCGTGTCCAGGCGCTCGCCGAAGGTGACCCGTCGGTCGATGTAGACGGTGCAACCCGCGGGCACCGCGTTGATGCTGGGCGTGTCCACGTGGATGTCGGTGACGGTGATCTTGCCGTGGCCCAGGAAGGGGTGATCGCCCAACAGGGGTTCCATCTGGCGGACCGCGTCGATGACCGGGAGCACCTTGTAGATGGCGTTGTCGCCCAGGTGGTTGCTGGCCGCGTGGGCGCTCTTCCCCTTGGCCACCACCTTCATCTCCACCCGGCCCTTGTGGCCCCGGTAGACCTGCATCCGGGTGGGCTCGCCGATGACCACAAAGTCGGGGCGAATGCCCTCGTGCTCCACGAACGCGTGGGGCGCGATCCCGTCGCACCACTCCTCCATGTTGCCGAAGTAGTAGGCCGTCCACCCCTCCAACAGCCCCAACTGCCGGGCGATGGCCAGGCCGTAGACCATGCCCGGCGTGCTGCCCTTCTCGTCGCAGGCGCCTCGAGCGTAGAGGACCCCGTCCTCCACCTTGCCCTGGAACGGGTCCCACTCCCATTCCTCCGGGTCGCCGATGCCCACGGTGTCGATATGGCTGTCGTAGACCAGGATCCGGGGGCCGTCGCCGATGCGGCCCACCGTGTTCCCCATGGTGTCGAACCAGACCTCGTCGAAGCCCAGACGGCGCATCTCCTGCTGGATGCGCTCGCCCACCGGGCCGATCTGGGAATCCATGGAGGGGATGGCCACGATCTCCCGCAGGAAGCGGATGATGGCGTCTGCGTGGGCCGCGACCTGGGCCTGGACCGCGGCCACGTCCAGGTTCTCGGGGCGGGGCGAGGGGCTCATGGAACGGCTCATCCTTTCGTCGGCTCCTGGGGACGGGGCGCGCGCCGCCGGATCACGTGGAAGTCGAAGAAGCTGGGCACGTAGTAGTTCCGGGCGTAGTAGCGGGCCCCCCGGGCCATCTCGTGCACGGTCTGTTCCATGAAGAAGAGCGGCGTGTCCGGCGCCACCGCGAGCGCGCGGACCATCTCCGGGCTGCCGTGGACCGGGGTGATGTGGGCCACCCCGTGGTCCAGGTCGAACTCCTGGGGCCGGGAGAGCATCCAGTCCAACAGGGAGCCTGGGGCCCTCTGGGCCCGGTCCAGGGAAAGATACGCGGTGGGGGTGACCTCCAGGAGGTAGGCCACCGGTCGGCCATCCACCACCACCGTCCCGGAGAGGACGGTCAACGGGGTGCCCTCCGGGATGTCCAGCCGGGCCGCGGCCTTGGGCAGGGCCGGTTCCACCCGCAGACGTCGGTCCACCATCTGGGGGCGGAGGCCCCGGTTGGCCAGCAGGGACTCGATGGACTCCAGCACCTCCAGGCCGCTGTCCACATAGAGGGGACGGGGGTTCAGATAGGTCCCCACACCCTGGCGACGGGTGATGAGGCCCTGCTGCTCGTAGCTCCGCAGCACCTCCCGCAGGGTGGCACGGCTCACCCCCAGTTGGCGGGCCAGCTCCGGCTCTGGGGGCAGCTTGTCCCCGGGCCGATAGCCGCCGGTCTCCAACAGGGTGCGCAGGGCGGTTTCGGCCTGGGCGTACCGAGGACGGGAGCGGCTGTTGGGCGAGATGGCCATGGAAGTACGACCTGACTTGGGAGGTCCATTTGTCAGACAAGCCGGATTATAGCCGCTCGCCGGGGGCTTGTCAATGTACGCAACCGGACCGGCGGGCCGGGGGGATCGGAGCACGGGGAAGGGCCCGGTCCACGGGTCCACGGGACGCCGGGAGGGCGGGCGCCCCCTATGCCTCGTCCTCGGCACGCTCCTTGTGCAGATCGGGCCGTTCCGGGTACACTGGAGCCATGGTCCGGTCTGTGGAGCCAGGGGACACGGAGGGAGAACCATGGTGCCCGTTGCCACCTTTTCCATCGTCGCGTACGATCCGGCTCGCCAGGAGTGGGGGGTCGCGGTCCACTCCCGGTTCCTGGCCGTGGGCGCGGTGGTGCCCTGGGCTCGGGCCCATGCCGGCGCGGTGGCCACCCAGTCCTACGCGAACGTGCGCTACGGCCCGGCAGGCCTGGATTGGATGGAGCAGGGCCTGAGCGCGCCGGAGGCCCTGGCCCGCCTTCTGGCCGAGGACCCGGACCGGGAGCTGCGCCAGGTGGGCCTGGTGGACCGGGCGGGGCGCGCGGCGGCCCACACGGGCCAGGGCTGCCATGCCTGGGCCGGCCATCGGGTGGGCGACGGCTACACCTGTCAGGGGAACATCCTGGTGCCCGGCACGGTGGAGGCCATGGCCGCCCGTTTCGAGGCGGTCCGCGGGGGGCCGGGCGAGCTGGCAGACTGGTTGGTGGAGGCCCTGGCCGCCGGCCAGGAGGCCGGTGGTGACCGCCGCGGTCAACAGGCCGCGGCGGTGCTGGTGGTCCGGGAAGGGGGTGGATATGGCGGCAACCACGACCGCTACCTGGACCTGCGGGTGGACGACGATCCCCACCCCATCCAGCGGCTCCGGGAGCTCCTCCAGATGCACCATCTCTACTTTGGGCCGGTGGATCCCGCGGACCGGATCCCCCTGGCCGCGGTGGCCGAGGAGCTGCAGGCCATCCTGCAGAGGACCGGCCACTATCGGGGCCCCATCACCGGGGTCTTCGACCCGGCGACCCGTCAGGGGCTGCGGGCGCTGGTGGGCGAGGAGAACCTGGAGGAACGCTGGGACGGCCAGGGGGACACCATCGACCGCCGGGTGGTGGAGCACCTGCGCCGCCGCTTCGGCCAGGCCGACTCCACATGAAGGCTGTACGCTGGCTTCGGTCTGGGTATCGCGCCCATCGGGCCTTCGTGTGGCTGGGGCTCCTGCTGGTGGCCCTGCGAGGCTTTGGGGTGGTGCTCTTTCGGCCCGGTGGCTTCATCGCGGATTTCTCGGACTACGATTTCTACTGGACCTGGGCCGGGCTGATCTCGGCCGGCTATCGCCCCTACGAGAGCCTCTTCACCGCGTATCCACCGCTCTTTCCCTGGCTGGCGATCCGGATCTACGACCTGGCCTCGGCCCTGCCTCCCTGGGAGGATCCCCGGCTCTTCTTCCACCTCTTTCTGGGGGGAACGCTGCTCCTCTTCGAGGCCGGCAACCTGGTGTTGCTCTATCGGCTGGGCCGTAAGCTGGCCGGCCCCAGGGACAGGGCCCTGGGCCCCGGGGCCGAGGACTCCTTCTCCTCCCTGGTGCCTCCCCTGATCTACGGCATCTCCTTCGCTCCCCTCTACACCATGTTGGGCTGGTTCGAGCCCATGAATCTCTTCTTCTTCCTCCTGGGGCTGGACCTGTTGCTGGTGCCCCGGGAGCGGATCGGGCGCTGGAGCCTGAGCGCGGTGGCCCTGGGCCTGGGTTTCCTGGTCAAGATGACGCCGCTGGTGCTGTTGCCCCCGGCGCTGCGTTGGCTGGGCCTGCGGCTGAGCTGGCGCTCCATCCGGGAGGCGTGGTCCGACGACCGTTCGCCCCACAGCCTCCACGATCCGCTGACCTATGGCCTGGTGGCTCTTCTCACCGTCCTGGTGGGGGCTGTGGTCCTCGCGCCCCACAACCCCGGTGGGGCCCTGGGGATCCCCCTGCGGGTGCTGCAGATCCGCCCGCCCTGGCAGAGCCTGTGGGCCCTGTGGGACGGCTACACTGGCTATGGCCTGGTGCCCCTGGACCGGCGCAACCCGGCCGGCCTGGACACCGCCCTGTGGGAGAGCCGTGTCCCCTGGGGATGGGTGGCCCTGGCCTTTCTGGCCCTCTATCTATGGCTCTACACCCGGCCCTACGACTGGCGCCGTCGCTCCACACCGGCCACCTTCGCCGGGGTCAGCGTCCTGATCCTGCTCCTGTTCAACAAGGGGTGGAGCCCCCAGTTCGTGCTCTGGCCCATCGCCCTGGTGGCCCTGTTCCTGCCCAATCCCACAGGCATCGTCGCGATCCTGGCGTTGACAGCCATCAACGTGGTGGAGTCCCAGATCTACCTGATCCTCCTGCCCCAACAGACGGCTCTCCTGTGGGGCACGGTGCTCCTGCGGACGGCCCTCCTCCTGGGGTTGATGGGCATCCTCCTGGCCCGCATCGAGTCCGGACGGGCTCGGGAACGTCTGGCTTGGGGCGGTCGGGCTCTGGTGTGGGCCACCGTCCTGGTCGGCCTGATCCTGGGGCTGGTCGCCCTGCCTGCGGGCCTGGGCGCGTACCGGGATCGCCGTCTGGCCGAACATCCCTGCCCGGGGCTGGTGCCCTATCTCCAGGCCCAGGCTGCCTGGCCCGAGCAGACCCTGGCCACGGGCCAGGTGGATGTGTGGCGCTGGCTCCGGCCGTGGCTGGGTGGGATGTACGAGCTCCGCCTGGTGGATGCCTACGGCCCTGGCCAGCCCCCGGACGCGGCCCTGTCCCAACGGCTGGAGGAGCTGGGACAGGAGCGGCGGGCCTTCTGGTGGATCGAGCGGCGCGACGGTCAGCCGCCGGATGTGCCCCGGTGGGTCCAGACCTACATGGGCCGGGATTCGGTCCATCGCCTTTCCGGGGAACGCTTCGGGCCCTGCCGGGCGGACCGGGTGTTCCAGGCCCCATCCGAGCCCTGGGCCGTGGCCGCGGTGGAGGGCGGTCCCATCGAGCTCCTGTGGGTGGCCTACGATCCCGTGGTGGCTCCGGGCCAGGCCCTGCACCTGGCCCTCTACTGGCGGGCCGCTGCCCCGGTGCAGAGGAGCTACACCGTGTTCACCCAGGTGCTGGACTCCCGGGACCGGATCTGGGCCCAACAGGACAACCCGCCCGTGGAGGGGAACCTGCCCACGGACCGTTGGCCGCCGGGCCAGGTGATCCGGGACCCCTACCGGCTGGCCCTGCCCGCGGACCTCCCGCCGGGCTCCTATCGCCTGATCCTGGGGCTGTACACGGCGGAGGGCCGACAGCCGTTCACCCTGTCCGATGGGCACACGGCCGAGTTTGTCCAGATCCCAGTACGGGTGCGAGAATGAGCCGAAGGCGTGTGTCCCTGCCTTGGCCCAGACCAGGCCCCAGGGGGACGAGCCCCCGGGTGTGGGACGACAGCGGACCCACTGCACGGAGTTCAGCTCGGTGACCCTGCCCTCCGGCTTCCATGTACCAACCCGAGAACGGGACGGCACGTCCAGGCCCCTGCCCGGTGCGGGCTCTGGGGCTCCAGGCCCCAGACGCCCCCGGCGCCTTCTGGTGGACCTGAGCCTCCACGACCGGAGCATCGCCTTCCTGGTCCTGGCCTTCCTCTTCGCGGCCTATCTGGGGACCTACACGGGCGAGATCCAGAGCAGCGACGGCCTGGCCATGTTCGCCACCGCGGAGAACATGGTCCGACGAGGGGGACTGGACGTGAACCAGCTCCTCTGGATGGGCCAGCAACAGGGCACCTTCGGCCCAGACGGCAACCTGTACAGCCGCAAGGGGCTGGGCATGAGCCTCCTGGCCTTCCCCTTGGTGTGGATGGCTCGCCTGCTCGATCCCCTGGGGTTGGTGCAGATGGCCCTGTTCCTCAACCCCCTGCTCACTGCATGGACCGGTGCCTTCCTCTACCGGACCGGGATCCGGCTGGGCTGGCGGCGGGGCGCGGCGGTCCTCACTGCCCTGACGTTTGGCCTGGCCACCCTGGCCTGGCCCTACACCCAGACCTTCTTCAGCGACCCGGTGGCCGCGTGGGCGTTGTTCGGTGCCTTCTACGGCCTTCTGGCCTACGCCCAGAGCGGCCACAAGGGCTACCTCTTCCTGGCAGGCTGTGCCTGGGGGCTGGCCTACCTGGCCCGGGCTGTGAACCTGGTCACCCTGCCTCTGTACGGGGCGGCCCTGGCCTGGCTCCTGGAGGGCTCCCTGCCTCCGGGGGCCTCACCGGGAGGGTGGCTACGTCGCCATCTACGGCGATACTGGCGGCCATGGTTCGTCTTTGGCCTGCCGGTGGCGGCCGCGGGCCTGGTCTCCCTGTGGTGGAACTGGGTGCGTTTCCGGGATCCCCTGGAGTCGGGCTATCTGGACGTGGAGGCCTTCAACGGGGACTGGCTCTTCGGGATCTTCGGCCTGTTGATGAGCCCAGGGCGCGGGCTCATGGAGTACAGCCCTGTCCTGCTGCTGGCCCTGGTGGGCGTCTGGTGGTTCGGCCCCCGCTACCGCTGGATCCCGGCCCTGGCCCTGGGCATCACCCTGCTCCATGTGTTGCTCTACGGCAAGTGGTACATGTGGCACGGTGGATACAGTTGGGGCCCCCGGTTCCTGGTCCCCACGGTGCCCTTCCTGGCCCTGCTCTGCGGTCCTGTGTGGGACCGTCTGGTGGGCCGACGGGGCCTTCGTCTCCCCCATCTGGGCGCTCTGGCCCTGTTGGCCCTCTCCGTGGCCCTCCAGTGGCTCGGGTTGCTGGTTCCCTTTCGCCTGGTCCAGGACAGGCTGGCCGCGGAGGTCCAGCCCCTGTTCGCGCCCGAGACCTTCGTCCAATGGCGCTATTCGCCCTTGGTCCGCCAGTGGGAGTTCCTGGCCCCGGATGCCATCCACCTGGCCTGGTGGCGGGTGGGCCGTCCGGATCTGCTGGCCCTGGCCCTGATCCTCCTGGCTGTGGCCGCTGGGGCCGTCCTGGTCGTCCGTCAGGTGGCCGGTGGGCACCCGCGGCATGGCCTGCTCAACTGGGCCTACGGTCTGGCCCTGGCCCTGCTCGCCCTGGTGTTGGTGGCCCGTTACCAGGCACCTCTGAGCGGCGCCACCAATCGGGCCTTGGCCGCGCGGATCCAGGAGCTGGAACGCCCCGGCGATGGGATCCTCCACCTGCGGCCTCTGGAGACCCAGGCCTTTGCCAATGTGTACCACGGGCGGCTTCCCGTCTACGGCCTGTGGCCCATTCCCGACCTGGGCCCCAAGGAGGAGGAGTGGCTGGCCCGCATGGATCGGGACCACCGTCGGCTGTGGGTCATCCCGGGCCCGGGTCTGCCGGAGAACTCCGGCTGGGAGCGGGCCCTGCGCTTCGGCACCTTTCTCCTCCTGGAGGAGACCGTGGCCCCCCAGGGGCAACGCTTGGCCCTCTACGTCTTTCCGGACACGCGGCCTCTGGTGGAGGGGGGGCTGGGCATCCGGCTGGGCGATCCACCCTGGGTCCGCCTGAACGGATATGGTCTGACCGAGTGGGTGGCTCCGGGCCAGGAGCTGCTCCTGGTGCTGAAGTGGGAGAGCCTGGCCCCGGTGACGGAGGACTTCCAGGTCTTCGTCCACCTGTTGGACAGCCAGGGCAACAAGATCGACCAGCGAGACGGCCAGCCCGTCCTGTGGATGCGGCCCACCCGCACCTGGCAGCCCGGCGAGCGGATCGTGGACCGGTACACCTTTCTGTTGCCCCAGGATCTGCCTCCAGGGACCTACTGGCTGGCTGTGGGGCTGTACGATCCCGTCAGCGGCGAGCGGGAGCCGGTGAGCGCGGGCCAGGGGGACAACGCGATCAAGCTGGGGCCCATCCAGGTGGGCCCGTGAGTGCCCGGTTCGAGGCGAGCACCAGGAGGACGGCCATGCGGGTCATCGCGGGATCGGCCAAGGGCCACAAGCTCCAGTCGGTGCCGGGTGGGGTGGCTCGGCCCATCACCGATCGGGCCAAGGAGGCCCTCTTCGCCATCCTGGACGGCTGGATCGAGGGGGCCCGGGTGCTGGATCTCTTTGCTGGGAGCGGCGCGGTGGGCATCGAGGCCCTGAGCCGGGGCGCGGCCCACACCACCTTTGTGGACCGCAGCCGGGCCGCGGTCCAGACCATCCGGGCCAATCTGGCCCACTGCAAGCTGGAGGGGCGGGCCCAGGTGGAAAAGGCGGACAGCTTCCGTTTTCTGGAACGGTATCAGGGGGAGCCCTTTCACCTGATCTACGTGGCTCCCCCCCAGTATCGGGAGCTGTGGCGCAAGGCCCTGGAGGCCATTGACCGTCGGCCGGCCCTCCTCCAGGAAGAGGGCATCGTCATCGTGCAGATCCATCCCCGGGAGGACGCGCCGGTGGCGCTGCGGCATCTGGAGGAGTACGAACGCCGGCGATACGGTTCGGTGCTCCTGGTCTTCTTCGCGCGGCCCGAGACCGCTGCCCAGGACGGGCCGGGGGAGCGGACCTGAGCGCCGTTGTCTGGCTTCGGCCCGGACGTCGGGGTCTCTGTGCCGGGGCGGGACCGGTTGTTGGAGGGAGCGGAGCCGAGGAGCGCACCGCCCGGGCACGGGCAGAGAGCCCGGGCCGACCCGCCGGATGTGCCGACGGTCGGCCCGAGTTCCTCGAGCTGGGGGAGAGCCGGGCGTGGCCTCAGGCCGCCTCGGGAGGCTCGGCCACGGGGGCCAGGGTCAGGGGGATGAAGGTCTCCGTCGGTCGCTCCAGCACCTCCTCGGGCCACAGCCGACAGAAGGCACACAGGTCCGGCGCGGTGGTGGGCTGGCCACAGCGGCTGCAGGGGTGCATCTCCGCCCGTTCCCCTTCCTGGACGTGGGCGAAGAGGCCGTCCTGGTCCTTGGCCCGCAGGAAGGAGAGGTAGAAGCTCAGCTTGGCCCCGGGCCGATCCGCCTCCAGCCGATCCAGCAGTTCCTTGTAGTAGATGGTGGTGGCCCCCACCGAGTAGGGGCACTCGTCGTAGATGTAGTCGATGCCCCGTAGGATGGCGTAGGCCGCGGTCTCCCGTTCGTAGAAGCGGCAGAAGGGCTTCACCTTGCGTGCAAAGCCGTCTCCACCGGGCAGCACCGGGTACTGGCGGGCCAGGTAGCCGGTGTTCCAGTGGAGGGTGTTCTGGAAGAGGACCGCGACCTCGTCGTCCAGGTTGTGGCCGGTGGCCAAGACCGGGTAGCCCAGCTCGTGGGCGATCCGGTTCATCTCGTGGCGTTTCACCAGGCCGCACACCGAGCAGGGCTTCCCCTTGCCCCGGCGGGTCCGCTGGGCCAGCTCGGGGATGCTCTCCCCATAGGTCTCCCGGATGTCCAGCACATGGAGCCGGGCCTCGGGGTGCTGTTCCGCAAAGGCCCGGATCTTGGCGTAGGACGCGTCGCTGTAGCCGATGTCGCCGTCGATGCCCAGGCCCAGGTACAGGCCATCGGCCCGATACCCCAGCCGGAGCAGCACGTCCCACAGGGCCAGGGAGTCCTTCCCGCCGCTCACCGCCACCAGGACCGGCTCGTCCCGGGTGAACATCCGGTACTTGCGGATGAACCGTTCGGTCTGTTCCGGGATCCACGCCAGGTAATGGTCTCGGCACAGGGCCAGCTTGTGCTGGCGCATGTGGATCACGGCCCGCTCACGACACTTTCGACAGCGCATGGTCTCCTCGCTCTATCAGCCTCCGGAGATCACCGCGATGAGCTCCACCCGATCTCCGGGGCGCAGGATGGTATCGTCGGTGATCAGCTCACCGTCCCGCACAACAAGGTAACTCTCCGGGTTGAGCCCAAGTTCCCGGACCACCTCTCGGGCCCGGCGATTGCCCTCCACCTCCCAGATCTGCCCACGCAGCTTGACCACCACCTTGGGCCGCTCGGGTTTCGGGGCGGAGGGATCTTCCGTCGGCTGCATGGCTCGCGGGTCAGATGGGTTCATGATCTCCTCGAGAGATGGGACCGAGACGACCGCAGGGGCACCCCGGGCGAACCCTGATGGATCCGGGCCCACGAGTTCCCCCGCACAGGCGGATGGGGGTCGCGGTCCATGCCCCCCTCCAGAGTTTAGCACAGGAGGGGGCATGGACGAAACAGGCCGGGGCGTGTGGAGCGCGGCCGGAGGCTTTCCGCGCGGTCGAGGCGCCGGATGTCAAGGGGTGGGGCCGTGGGGAAGAGGCCCTGGGGGCTCCCCGATATCCCGGCTCCCTCCTTGTACCCTGTCCATGCCTTCGCCCTCGGTTGCAAGATGGATCGAACCCCTTATAATGGAGGCGGATCCCCCGACCGTGGAGCTCCTGCCTCGACGGGTTGCACGGTCCCGGGGATGGGCAGCGGTTGCCCGGGGCGTGTTCCCCTGGCCCTCGCCGCGGGGGCCATCGCGGCGTCCCCCCTCGTCCCCCACCCTGGAGGAGAGCCCCATGGACGACATCTACGCCTACATCGACGCCCACGCGGAGGAGTACATCCAGGCCCTTCAGGCGCTGTGTCGCCAGCCTTCCATCGCTGCACAGGGCATCGGCATGGAGGAGACCGCCCACATGGTGTTGGAGATGGTGCGGGGTGTCGGCGCCCAGGCCGAACAGATCCCTACCGGGGGCTATCCGGTGGTCTACGGCGAGCTGCCTGGCGCCGGCCCCCGCAGCCTCCTGATCTACGACCACTACGATGTGCAGCCGCCGGAACCCCTGGATCTGTGGGACTATCCGCCCTTCGAGGCCACCCTGGCAGAGGGCCGCATCTGGGCCCGGGGCGTGGCCGACAACAAGGGCAACCTGGTGGCCCGGCTCTGTGCCGTGGACGCCTGGTTGAAGGTCCGGGGCCATCTTCCCCTGACCCTGAAGTTCGTCTTCGAGGGGGAGGAGGAGATCGGCAGCCCCAACCTGGAGGCCTTTGCCGAGGCCTACCACCCCCGCTACGCCGCGGACGGCTGCATCTGGGAGGCCGGGTACAAGGACAGCCGGGGGCGGCTCCAGGTCTACGCAGGGTGCAAGGGCATCACCTACGTGGAGCTCCGGGCCCAGGGCGCGGCGCGCGATCTCCACTCGGCCAACGCGGCCATCGTGCCCAACCCGGCCTGGCGCCTGGTGTGGGCCCTGAGCACCCTGAAGACCCCGGACGAGCGGGTGGCTATCCAGGGCTTCTACGACGACGTGCGGCCGCCCACCCCCCGGGAGCGGGAGCTGTTGGCCGACTGGGAGTTCGACGGCCCGGCCTACCTGGAGAACCTGGGGTTGGCGGCCTTCCTCCGGGGCGCGGACACGGAGCAGGCCAAGGCGGACCTGATCTTCCAGCCCACCTGCAACATCGCGGGCATCCAGTCCGGCTACACGGGCCCCGGCTCCAAGACCGTCCTGCCCAGCCAGGCCTTCTGCAAGATCGACTTCCGCCTGGTGCCAGACCAGAGCCATCGGCGGGTGCTGCGGCTGCTGCGCGAGCACCTGGACCGGCACGGGTTCTCGGACATCCAGGTCGTCGACCTCCACGGCGAGGACCCGGCCCGCACGGATCCCGACCACCCGGTGGTCCAGGCCGTCCTGCGAGCGGCCCGCCGGGTGTACACCCAGCCCCCGGTGATGTTGCCCTCCATGGCCGGCACCGGCCCCATGCACGCCCTCTGCGCCCGCTGGGGCATCCCCGTGGTGGGCGCGGGCGTGGGCCACGCAGATTCCCGCAACCACGCGCCCAACGAGAACATCTACGTGCAGGACTACATCGACGGCATCAAGCACATGGCCACGGTCTTCCAGGAGTTCGCCCGGGAGTAGCCCCCGTCCTCCATCGGGTAGGGGCCGTTCCCGGGGGCGGACGGGGATTGTCCCTCTGGGGAGATCCTCAGGTATAATGGGGGCCGATGGACCTGAACGCCGGCCGTCTCCTCCTCGAGGGCAGCGGTCGTTTCCACCAGGAGGTGTGCCGTGGAACAGATCTCCAACCTGCCGGTCTTCATCTTCGTCATCCTGCTGGCCCTTTGGATCATCCGGGCCGCCCTGCGCATCGTGGCCGAGTACGAGCGGGGCGTGATCTTCCGCCTGGGCCGGGTGATCGGCGCCAAGGGGCCGGGGCTCTTCTGGATCATCCCCATCGTGGACCGGATGGTGAAGGTGGACCTCCGAGTGGTCACCCTGGATGTCCCCACCCAGGAGGCCATCACCAAGGACAACGTCACCGTGAAGGTGAACGCGGTCTGTTACTTTCGGGTTGTGGACCCGGTGGCGGCCGTGGTCAACGTCTCCAACTACCTGCTGGCCACCCAACAGATCGCGCAGACCACCTTGCGCTCCGTGTTGGGCCAGAGCGAGCTGGACGAACTGCTGGCCGAACGGGACAAGATCAACCACCAGCTCCAGCGGATCATCGACGAGCAGACCGAGCCCTGGGGAGTGAAGGTCAGCATCGTGGAGGTGAAGGACGTGGAGCTGCCGGCCACCATGCAGCGGGCCATGGCCCGCCAGGCCGAGGCAGAGCGGGAGAAGCGGGCCAAGATCATCCACGCGGAGGGCGAGCTCCAGGCCTCCCAGACCCTGGCCGAGGCTGCGGGCATCATGGCCACCCAGCCCGGCGCGCTCCAGCTTCGCTATCTCCAGACCCTGACCGAGATCAGCGCGGAGCGCAACAGCACGGTGATCTTCCCCCTGCCCATCGAACTCCTCTCCGGCATCCTGTTCCAGGACAAGGGGCGGTGAGCCCATGGGCGTGGACGCGGCCATCTCCCCACGCCCCCGGGCCATCACCGTGGAGCGGACCGCCGGAACCCTGACCATCGTCTGGACGGACGACCATGTGAGCACCTACCGCCTGGCCTGGTTGCGCCAGGTCTGTCCCTGTGCCTCGTGCAACGAGGCCCGGCGGGCTGCTCAGGAGGACCCCCTGCAGCTTCGGGTGGGGCCACCCCCCTCGGATCGGGTGGTGGACGCGGCCCTGGTGGGCAACTACGCGCTGCGTCTCATCTGGGCCGACGGCCACGACACGGGGATCTACAGCTTCGCCGCGCTGCGGGCCTCGTGTCCTTGCCCCCAGTGCAACGACGGAGAGCCTGCCGGGCTCGCCCCACCATCCCCATCGCCTTCCACCGACGCCAGCGGAAAGGAACCATCATGAGTGGGTCTCTCACTCTGGCCCGGATCTGGGGCATCGAGATCCAGGTCCACTGGAGCTTCGTCCTCATCCTGATCTACGGGGCCTTCATCTACGCGGCCGGCCCCGGGGGCATCGTGGGCGGCGCCCTGTACGGCGTCCTGGTCATCCTGCTCCTCTTCGCCTGTGTGGTCCTCCACGAGCTGGGCCATGCGGTGACCGCCAAGGCCTTCGGCATCCGGGTCCCCTACATCACGTTGTTGCCCATCGGCGGCGTCGCCCAGCTGGAGCGGATGCCCCGGAAGCCCTGGCAGGAGTTCCTCATCGCCATTGCCGGCCCCCTGGTCAACTTCGTCCTGGTCGCGCTCCTGATGCCCCTGGCCTTGTTCTTCATCGCGTTGGAGTTCCGGACCGGGGTGCCGCTCTCCATGGCCTGGCTGATGCACCTGATGCAGACTCCCAGCCTCCAGGGGCTGGTCCTCTACCTGGCCTTTCTGAACGCGGTGCTGGGGCTCTTCAACCTGTTGCCCGCCTTTCCCATGGACGGCGGCCGCATCCTGCGGGCCCTGTTGGCCATGACCATGCCCTACCTCCAGGCCACCCGCATGGCCGTCATGGTGGGGCGGGGGATGGCGCTGCTCTTCGCGGTCTGGGGGCTGTTGGGTGGGGGCATCTTCCTCCTGCTCATCGCGTTCTTCGTCTACGTGGGGGGCAGCGGGGAGCTGGAGAACGTGGAGAGCCGCTTTGCCCTGCGGGGGCTCCGGGCCCGGGACGCCCTCACCCGGCAGGCCTACCGGCTCTACATCGGCGACACCCTCCAGAAGGCCGTGGACTACATCATGACCACCTACCAGGCCGACTTCCCCGTCTTCGACCTGGCCAACCGTTTCGTGGGCGTCCTCACCCGGGCCAGGCTGGTCCAGGGTCTGCGGGAACAGGGGCCGGAGGGCCGGGTGGCCGAGATCATGATCCCGGCGGAGCGGATCCCCGTGGTCTCGCCGGAGACCTCCTTGGCCGACGTGTGGGACACCATGCTGGAACACCACACCCGGGTGGTGGCCGTGCGGGAGGGCCGGGAGTTCCTGGGCCTGATCACCCTGGACGACATCAGCGAGGTGGTCCAGGTCATGGGGGCTACCCGGGAGCGGTGGGCAGCCCAGGGCCCTGCCGGCCCGCGACCGGCGGCCCCGGGACCGGGCCCCTCCTCCCCCCATCCTCGGCCAGACGAACCCCCCGTGTAGCCCATGGCCTGGTTTCCCACCGATACCGGCCGCATCTACTACGAGGTCCACGGAGCCCAGGGGGAGGAGACAGAGCCCCTGACCCTGCTGCACAACTTCATGAGCACCGGGAAACAGGCCTGGGGAGCGCTGCTGCCCGCCCTGGGCCGCGGCTACCGGGTCCTCCTGCCGGACCTTCCCGGCCACGGCCGCTCGGAGGGCCATCCGCGGGATTTCGACCATGGCGCCATGGCCCGCCAGCTCGCGGCGTTGATGGCCGCGGAGGGCGCGCTCCAGGGCCACCTGGCCGGGGTGAGCAGCGGAGGCATGATCGCCCTGCGGATGGTCCACCAGGGCCACGCCCACCCGGGCACCCTTGCCCTGGTGAGCACCACCTACAGCAACGCGCCGGAGGTCCTGGGGCCCACGGTCCGCCTGACCCCAGATCGTTTCCGGGCCGGGCGGAACTGGCTGGAGGCCACCGCCCGGCTCCACGACCCCCACCACCGTCCGGGCTACTTCCAGGAGGTGTTGTTGCCGGCCTTTCGACGCCTGACGCCGGAACGTACGGTGGACCTCTCGCCCGAGGAGCTGGCCCGCATGGCCATGCCGGCCTGCATCGTCCATGGAGCGGAGGACGAGTTCTTTCCTCCCCACATCCCTCGGACCATGGCCCAGGCCATGCCCCGAGCCGAGCTGCACCTGATCCCAGGGCAGGGCCACGCCCTGATCTTCCGGCGTCCCTGGCAGGTGCGCGATATCCTGTTGGACTTCCTGTCCCGCCATCCTCTGTGAACGTCGAGGAGATCCATGGTCGCCCGACCCAATCTGCCCCTTCGCATCGCACCCTCCATCCTCACCGCGGACTTCGGACACCTGCGTGGGGCGGTCCAGGCCGCGGAGGAGGCCGGCGCCGATGCCATCCACCTGGATGTGATGGACGGCCGCTTTGTCCCCAACCTCACCTTCGGCCCGCTGGTGGTCCAGGCCGTGCGCGACGCCACCGACCTCCCCCTGGAGGTCCACCTCATGATCGAGGAGCCGGAACGCTACCTGGCCGCCTTCGCGCAGGCCGGCGGCACCACCCTCACGGTCCACGTGGAGGCCACCTGTCACCTCCACCGCACCGTGCAGCAGATCGTGGACCTGGGCTGCCGGGCCGGGGTGGCCCTGAACCCCGGAACGCCCATCCAGGCTGTCCGGGAGATCGCCCCCTTCGTGGACCTGGTGTTGGTGATGAGCGTGAACCCTGGGTTCGGCGGCCAGCGTTTCATCCAGACCGCGACCAGCAAGCTGCGCCGGATGCGGCGGCTGTTGGACGAGTTCAACCCCACCTGTGATCTGGAGGTGGACGGGGGCATCGGCCCGGAGAACGTGGCCGAGGTGGTCCGCCACGGCGCCAACGTGGTGGTGGCCGGCAGCGCGGTGTACAACGATCGGGGCAGCGTGGCCGAGAATCTCCAGGCCCTGCGGGCCGGGCTGGGGCTGGCATGAGCCCAGGGCCGGGGCTAGCCGGACCCCCACTGGGCGATGAGGGAGATGGCGGGGATGACGAAGAGGAGGCTGTCCAGGCGGTCCAGCATCCCGCCGTGGCCGGGGAAGAGGCGGCCGCTGTCCTTCACCCCCACCTGGCGCTTGACCATGCTGATGGACAGGTCGCCGAAGAAGGCCAGGATCCCGGCCCCCGCGCCCAGGAGGGCGCCCCAGCCGGGATGGAGGGGCAGGGGCGAGAGGCCGGCCACCAGGCTCCCGCCCACCGCGGCGATCCCCAGCCCGCCCAGGGTTCCCTCCCAGCTCTTCTTGGGGCTCAGCCGAGGCCAGATGCGATGGCGGCCCAGGGAGATGCCCACCAGGTAGGCGCTGGTGTCGTTCAGCCAGGTTGCGACCAGGGCCAGCAGGAGCCACCAGAGGCCATCGGGGAGCAGGCGGAGCACCATGGCCTGGCCCATCATGGTGCCCAGGTAGACCGTGCCGGCCACCGTGCCGGCCCAGTTGATCAGGGGACGATCCACCTGGTACAGGCTGCGGACCAGGGAGACGATGAGCCCCCCGGTGAGGACCGTGGCGAAGAGGGCCGGCCTCTGGGCCGTGAGGACCAGCGCCAGGAGCCAGGCCATTCCCAGCCACCGGGCCGGCCGCAGCCCACCCCGGCCCAGGAGATCGTAGTACTCGTACCCCCCCAGGCCGGCCACCGCCAACACCAGCCCGATCCACCAGGTGCCTCCCTGCCAGACCGCGTAGAGCACCGGTGGCAGGAGGACCACGGCGACCAGAACACGCTGTCTCACGGGTGTGTGTCCGTTCGGGCAGGCAGGTCGGGAACCTTCCCGACCGGATCGGATCAGACCGGTGTGGGTTCCGGGTCGAGGACTCGGCCGAAGCGGCGTTCCCGGCGGTTGTACTCCAGCAGGGCCTCGTAGAGCTCGTCCTTGCCGAAGTCGGGCCAGTAGGTGGGGGTGGTGTAGTACTCCGCGTAGGCAGCCTGCCAGATCAGGAAGTTGCTCAGGCGATATTCTCCGCCGGTGCGGATGATCAGGTCCGGATCCGGGAGATCGCCGGTGTAGAGATAGCGGCTGAAGAGCTCTTCCGTCAGCTCATCCGGAGGGATGCCGTCGCGGATGATCTGGCGCACCGCGTCCAGGATCTCGCTCCGGCCCCCGTAGTTGAAGGCCACGTTGAGGACGATGCGGTCGTTGTGCTTGGTCACCTCCAGGGCGTGGAGGATCTGCTTCTGGAGCTCTGGGTTGATGCCGGACAGGCGCCCGCTGTGGCGGATCTGCACGCCGTTGCGATGCAGCTCCTGGAGCTGTTGGCGGATGGCCATGCCCAACAGGCGCATGAGGCCACTCACCTCGTCCGGTGGACGTTGCCAGTTCTCCGTGCTGAACGCGTAGATGGTGAGCACCTGGATGCCGAACTCCACACATCCTTCCAGCACCGGACGGATGTTGTCCACGCCGGCCTTGTGGCCCGCATGGCGCGGCAACCCCCGGGCCTTGGCCCAACGGCCGTTGCCGTCCATGATGATGCCCACGTGGTGGGGGACCGAAGGCAGCGGGGGATAGTCCTTGCGTGCGCTCACGATGTGTCCTCTGTGTCTGGTCAGCTCGCCCAAGGCCAGCCGGTCAGATGGTCATGATCTCCGTTTCCTTGGCCTTGGCCACCTGGTCCACCTGTTTGATGTGGTCGTCCGTCAGCTCCTGGACCCGGTCCAGGGCACGGTGCAGTTCGTCCTCGGAGATGAGGCCCTCCTTTTGGAAGCTGCGCAGGTCGCCGATGGCGTCTCGGCGGACGTTGCGGATGGCCACCCGGGCCTCCTCGGCCCGTTTGGCCACCAGCTTCACCAGCTCCCGGCGGCGCTCCTCGGTGAGCGCGGGGAAGACCAGCCGGATCTGCTGGCCATCGCTGTTGGGCGTGAGCCCCAGGTCCGACGCCGCGATGGCCCGTTCGATGGCGGGGATGTCCTGGGGACTGTAGGGGCGGATCAGGAGCATCTGGGCCTCGGGCACAGAGATGGCCGCGATCTGCATGAGGGGCGTGGGGACCCCGTAGTAGTCCACCGGGATCCGTTCCACCAGGGCCGGAGAGGCTCGGCCGGTGCGGATGGTCCGCAGATCCTGTTGGAGGACCTGGATGGCCTTGTCCATGCGCTCCTTCGCGTCTTGGAGGATCTCCTCGATCATGGCTCCACGCTCTCCTTGGGGGTGGGACGACGGCAGCTCTGCGAGGCTATTGTAGCAAATCTGGGGCGGAAATCGAAACGGAGCCCGGAGAGCCCGTCCCTCACACGGTGGCCAGGTTGGTGAAGATGGTGCCCACCGGCTCGCCCCGGACCAGCTTGACCAGGACATCCGGCTGCCACAGGTTCACCACGTAGATGGGCAGGTCGTTGTCCATGCACATGGCGATGGCCGTGCTGTCCATGACCCCGACCCGCATGTTCAGGGCATCGATGTAGCTCAACTGGCGGAAACGGCGGGCATCGGAATGGGCCTTGGGGTCCTTGTCGTAGACGGCGTCCACCTTGGTGGCCTTGATGAGCACCTCGGCGTGGATCTCCATGGCCCGGAGGGCGGCCGCGGTGTCGGTGGTGAAGTAGGGGTTGCCCGTGCCTGCGCCGAAGACCACCACCCGGCCCTTCTCCAGGTGGCGGATGGCCCGCCGCTGGATGTAGGGCTCGGCCACCGCCCGGATCTCGATGCCGGTCATCACCCGGGTGGGCAGGCCGGCCCGCTCCAGGGCATCCTGCAGGGCCAGGGCATTCATCACCGTGGCCAGCATGCCCATGTGGTCTGCGGTGACCCGCTCCATGCCGTGGTCCAGGCCATCCTGCTTCCCCCGCCACAGGTTCCCCGCGCCGATCACCAGGGCCACCTGGACGCCCAGGTCCACGATCTGGGCCACCTTCTGGGCCACCTCCTCCGCCCGTCGGGGGTTGATGCCGAAGCCTCCCTCGCCGGCCAGGGCCTCCCCGCCCAGCTTCAGCAGCACACGGCGATACTTCAACTCCTCCATGGATGGAACCCTCCCCTGCAGCCTCTCTCGAGCGCCTGCCGGATGCCCCGGCCAGATAGATCGATGCCCAGCCTCATGGCTGGGCATCGGGCCACCCCACTAGACGCCGCCCACTTCCAGGCGACAGAAGCGCCGTACCTGGATGTTCTCGCCCAGCGAGGCCACGTTCTGGACCAGCAGATCTTTCACGGAAAGGTCCGGATCCTTGATGAAGGGCTGCTCCAACAGGCAGACCTCCTGGAACCACTTCTCCAGCTTCCCCTGGATGATGCGGTCCCAGATGTGTTCGGGCTTGCCTTCGTTGGCCAGTTGGGCCCGGTAGATCTGGCGCTCCCGCTCGATCTCCTCCTCCGGCACCTCCTCCCGGCGGACCCAACGGGGCCGCGAGGCCACCACCTGCATGGCCAGGTCCCGGGCCAGCTGCTGGAACTGTTCGGTCCGGGCCACGAAGTCCGTCTCGCAGTTGACCTCCACCAGGGCTGCCACCCTGCTGCCCGGATGGATGTAGACGCCGATCAGCCCCTCGTTGGCCTCCCGGTCGGCCTTCTTGGCCGCCGCGGCCAGGCCCTTCTCCCGCAGGATGGCCACGGCCCGGTCGAAGTCCCCCTCGGCCTGGATCAGGGCCTTCTTGCTGTCCAGGATACCGGCGCCCGTTGCCTCCCGCAACGCCTTCACCATCTTGGTCGTGATCTCCGCCATCGGTACACCCCTCTGTGTGGCATGTCTGGTCTGTGGCCATTCCCTGGAACCGATCCGGTTCGCCTGTCCTCCATCTCGGCTCGAAGGCCGGGGACGGCCAGAGCTTATTCGGTCTCCTCCAGGGCTTCCTCCTCCGGCTCCCCGTCTGCCGCGGCCATGGGCTCGGCTTCCTCGGCCTCTGGGGCCGTTGCCTGGCCGGCCTCCTCTTCCGCTGTCGTGGCCTCGGGCTCCTCCAGCGCCTCCACCACTTCCTCCAGCTCCTCCTCGACCTCCTCCAACAGCTCCTCGTCCACGCCCGTGAGCTGGAGCTTGGCCAGGGTGCTGGGGCCCAGGTACTGCTCCATCTCCTCCAGCTCCTCGGCCGAGACCTCGGCCACCTCCTCGGCTTCGGCCGCGTGGACCTCCCGGATACGGCGCCCTTCCTCCACCGCATCCGCGAGGATGCCGGTGATCAGCTTGATGGAGCGGATGGCATCGTCGTTGCCCGGGATGGGGTAGTCGATGAGGTCCGGATCCGTGTTGGTGTCCACGATGCCCACGATGGGGATGTGCACCTTGTTGGCCTCCTTGACGGCCAGCTCCTCCCGATGGGTGTCCACCACGTAGAGCATGTCGGGCAGGCGTTTCAACTGCTTCAGGCCGCCCAGCCGCCGCTGGAGCTTGGTGAGCAGGCGCTGGATCCGAAGCTGTTCCTTCTTGGTCAGGTTCCGGAACTCGCCGGCGGCCATGCGCCGCTCCAGGTCGTTCAGGTAGTCGATGCGCTGCTTGATGGTCTTCCAGTTGGTCAGGGTGCCCCCGAGCCAGCGGATGTTCACGTAGGGCATGCCACACCGGGTGGCCTCCTGCTGGATGATCCCCTGGGCCTGGCGCTTGGTGCCCACGAAGAGGACGATGCCACCCTCTGCGACCCGGTCCCGCACCACGTCGTAGTACTGGTTGATCCGCACCATGGTCTGGTGCAGGTCGATGATGTGGATCCCGTTGCGTTCCGTGAAGATGAACGGCCGCATCTTGGGGTTCCACCGGCTGGTCCGGTGTCCGAAGTGGACGCCGGCCTCGAGCAGTTGCCGCATGGTCACCACGTTGGTCACGAAATGCCTCCTGTGGTTGGGTTTTGGACGACCGCCCTGCTCCTCCCGGGAAGGAACCGAGGCTGAGGCCTCGGCACCCCCTTCGCCGGTCCCAGGGCGTGATTGCTGAGGGCGCGTCGCGCCCGCGGGGGCATGCCCACCGAAGGCATACCGACTGGAGATCATAGCACAGAACAGGACAGAGGCCAACTTTTCGGCGCCGTATTCCCTCCGGGGAGGGCTCCCCGGGATCGGGGGCAGCGGGAGGAGGCCTGGTCGGACAGGGACCGGAGGGCCCGAACGGCGGAGCCCGGCCGTCCTTTCCGTTCCAGGCCCTCAGGCCGGAACGGCAGCGGCCGCCTCAGCCGGTGGGAACCCGGCCATCGGCCTGGGCCACAGCCTCCTGGGAGGCGGCCCCCGACGTGGGCCAGGGTTGGACCACGGCCGCGCCCCAGGTGATGCCGGCCCCGAAGGTGACGAAGAGGAACCGCTGGGTGGGATGGGCCTGCCCCCTGTCCAGCGCCTCCGCGAAGGCCAGGGGAATGGTGGCCGCGGAGGTGTTGGCGTACCGGTCGATGTTGACCACGAAGCGCTCCAGGGGCAGCCCCATCTGCCGGGCCGCGGCCTGGATGATGCGCAGGTTGGCCTGATGGGGGATGATCCAGTCGATCGCGTCCAGCTCCAGGCCGGCCCGGGCCGCGGCCTGGTGACAGATGGGGCCGATGATCCGGGTGGCGAACTTGAAGACCTCCCGCCCGTTCATGCGCACGTACTGGTCCCGTCGGGCCAGGACCTCTGGGCTGCAGGGGTGGGCCGAGCCACAGCCAGGCATGATGATGAGGTCGGACAGGTCGCCGTCCGAGCCCAGGACAAAGCCCTGCAGCCCGCAGGGCTCCGGGGTGGCCTCGACCACCACGGCGCCGGCCGCATCGCCGAAGAGGACGCACATGGAGCGGTCCTGCCAGTCCACAAATCGGCTGAGGAGCTCCGCGCCCACCACCAGCACCTTGCGGTAGATGCCGGTGTGGATGAACTGGTAGGCCGTGCACAGCCCGTAGACCCACCCCGTGCAGCCGTTGACCAGGGTGAAGGCCGCGGCCCGGGAAGCCCCCAGGCGGCTCTGCACCAGGCTGGACACCGGCGGGGTGTGGTAGTCTGGGGTGGAGGTGGCCACCAGGATCAGGTCCAGTTCCTGGGGATCCAGGTCGGCCTGGGCCAGGGCTCGGCGGGCCGCGGCCAGACACATGGTGGCGGTGGTCTCCTCGGGCCCCGCGATGCGGCGTTCCCGGATTCCCGTCCGTTGGACGATCCACTCGTCGCTGGTGTCCAGCCATTCCGGGAGATCGCGGTTGGTCACCACATTGGGGGGCACGTAGCCGCCCCATCCGGTGATCCGGCCGTATGTCATTGGGTGTTGGGTCTCCATGGCTGGTCTCTTGTCCTCTGCGACGTGGGAGTGCGACGTGGGAGAGGCCCTGGGCCGTCTCGTGCGGACGACCCTCGGGGGTATCGCCCCGGAGCGGCCTCGGAGATGCTCGAGGGTCAGGGAGTCTCGGTGGGCGACTGTCCCCAGTCCCGTTGGTCCACCATGCCCTGGGCCTCCTCTGGGATGGCGTCCGGCTCCACGAACTCGACCGCGTCCACCCGCACCCGGCAGACCTGGCGCACGGCCTGGGCGATGGCCTCGGCCGCGCCCTGGGGCACCTGCGCGGCTCCGACGCGCAGGCGGAAGTGGTCCCGCCCCTCCTGGTGGGCCACGATGCCCTGGAAGCGGGCGCCCGGGAGCGTCTGGGCCAGGACGAAGCGGATCTGGTTGGGGTGGACGAACATGCCCCGGACCTTCACCGCCTCGCCGCTGCGTCCTACCAGGATGATGCTGCGCTCCTCCTGGCGGCTCTGCCCGGGGTCCGGGTCCACCAGGATGGCCATGTCGCCGGTTCCCAGGCGGATCAGGGGGTAGGCCCGGTTGAAGTTGGTCACCACCACCTCCCCGGGGCTGCCCGGGGCCACATCCTGGCCGGTCTGGGGATCCACCACCTGGACCACCGGCCCGGGGAGCAGGCGCATCTCCCGGCCGCCGTCGGTGTTCAGGGCCAGGAAGCCCAGCTCCGCGGTGGCGTAGGCGTTGCCCACCGCGAGCCCATAGCGCTGGACCAGGGCCTCCCGCTGGGCTGGGAAGAGGGGCTCTGCGGTGCAGAAGGCCTTGGCCAGGCCGATGGGGCCGTCCTGGAGGTCGATGCCGGTCTCCTCGGCCCGGCGCAGGATGGTGAGGAGGAAGCTGGGGGTGCCCACGTATCCGGTGATGGGCAGGTCGACCAACATCTTCACCTGGAGATCCGTGTTGCCCACGCCCCCGGGGACCACCACGCAGCCCATCTCCGTCAGCGCGCGGTCCAGGTGCAGCCCCGCGGGCACCAGGTGGTAGGAGAGGCAGTTGAGGACCACGTCGCCCGGCCCGAAGCCGCTGCGACGCAGGGCCTCCTGGGCGGTCTCCACCTGGACCGGGTCGTGGGGGCTGCCGGGCTCGTAGATGGGCCCGGGAGAGAGGAAGATGTGGTGGAGCTCCTGCAGGGGCACGGCCAGGAGGCCGCCAAAGGGAGGGTCGGCCTGCTGCAGCTCCACCAGCCGGTCCTTGGGCAGCACGGGGATCCGGGACAGGTCCGCCACGGTCTGGATATCCTCCGGGGTCAGGCCGGCCTCCTGGAGGCGGCGGCGCACGGCCGGCGCGTGTTCGTAGGCGTGGCGGATCTGGGCGTGTAGTCGGGTGTTCCGCTCCGATTCATGGGGGGGCATGGTGTTCTCCCTCGCGTCCGTGGTCCTCTTCTGGCCATCAGGTGAAGGCCTTCAGGCCGGTCAGGTGGCTGCCGATGACGAGCTTCTGGATCTGGGAGGTCCCCTCGTAGAGGGTGTAGACCCGGGCGTCCCGGTAGAGCCGGGCCACCTCGTATTCCTCGAAGAAGCCGTAGCCGCCGTGGATCTGGACGGCCCGGCCCGCGTTCCGGTTGGCCGTCTCCGTGGCGTAGTACTTGGCCATGGCGGCCTCCTGGGTGAAGCGACCGCCCCGGTCCCGGGCTGCGAGGGCCCGGTAGGTGAGCATCCGGGCGGCCTCTGTCTCCACGGCCATGTCGGCCAACAGATCCTGGACCATCTGGAAGGTGCCGATGGGGCGACCGAACTGGTGTCGTTCCTGGACGTAGCGGACACAGAGGTCCAGGCAGGCCTGGCTGGTGCCCACTGCGGCCGCGGCCACCGCGATGCGGCCGTGGTCCAGGGTATGGAGCGCGATCCGCAGGCCCTGGCCCACCTGGCCCAGGCGGTGGCTGTCCGGAACCCGGACCCGGTCCAGGAAGACGGTGGCCGTGTCCGAGGCCCGCAGGCCCAGCTTGCCCTTGAGGGGGGTGGTCTGGACGCCGAAGTCCCGTTCCACCAGGAACGCGGTGATGCCCCGATGGCCCTGGCCGGGGTCCGTCTGGGCGAAGAGCACGAAGAGGTCCGCCAGGTTGCCGTTGGTGATGAAGGTCTTCTGGCCGTGCAGGATCCAGTGGTCTCCGTCCCGGGTGGCCTGGGTCTGGAGGCTGGCCGCGTCGGAGCCGGCTCCGGGCTCGGTCAAGCCGTAGGCACCGAAGATGCGGCCGGCGGCCAGGTCGGGCAGGTAGCGTTGCCTCTGGGCCTCGGTGCCGAAATGCAGGATCGGCGTGGCCACCAGGCTCTGCTGCGCGGAGACCACCGTGCGGATGGATCCGTAGGGGCCCAGCTCCTCCATCAGCCCCGCGTAGGTCCAGTGGTCCAGGCCGGCGCCGCCGTAGGCCTCGGGCACGGTGATGCCGAAGAAGCCCAGCTCCCCCATTCGGCGCAACAGCTCCAGGGGGACCTCCTCCCGGGCCTCGTACTCGGCCAACACGGGCCGGATCTCCTGCTCCGCGAAGCGACGGGCCAGGGCCCGGATCTCCCGTTGCTCGTCGGATACATCCTGGTCATCGCGAGGGAAGAAAGGGAAGCGTCCACGGGCCTCCATACGCTTGTTCGGGCTCCTGTGCTCGGCGGGCTCTCACTCCGACGGAGAGGTGGACCCCGCTGCTTCGAACCAGAGGATCTGGCGGTCCGGCACCTGGACGTCGAGGCCGACGATGGGGATCTCCTCGGCCACATCGAAGACCCACACGCACGTCTGGGTGGCGTTGGGGTTGATGGTGTCGCAGCCCATTCTGTGCGCTGCTTTCCTCGAAGGCTCTGGGGAGCCGGGATCTCATCCCAGCCACCGTTTCCGTCGCCGATAGTGCTTGACCTCACGGTAGCTCTTGCGCTCGCCCACCTGGGTCAGGCCCAGGTAGAACTCCTTGATGTCCGCGTTCTCCTGCAGCTCGGCGCTGGGGCCATCCAGCACGATGCGGCCCAGCTCCATGACATAGGCGTGCTCGGAGATCTGGAGGGCCACGTTGGCGTTCTGCTCCACGATGAGCATGGAGACGCCGGACTCCTGGTTGATGCGTCGGATCACCTGGAAGATGGACTGCACCAACAACGGCGCCAACCCCAAGGAGGGCTCGTCCAACAACATGAGCCTGGGCTTGGCCATGAGGGCCCGGCCGATGACCACCATCTGCTGTTCGCCGCCGGAGAGGTAGCCGGCCGTCCGGTGGCGGAACTCGGCCAGGCGGGGAAAGTAGGAGTAGACCTCATCCAGGTCCTGGCGCAGGGCGCGGGGGGCCGCTTTGCGGAACAGGGCTCCGGTGAGGAGGTTCTCCTCCACGGTCAGGTGCTGGAAGAGAGGGCGACCCTCCAGCACCTGGACGATGCCCATGCGCACGATCTCGTCCGGGGCCCGGCGGTCGATGCGTTCGCCGTGGAACTCGATGGAGCCTCGGGTGACCTCGCCTTGCTGGGAGCGGAGCAGCCCGGACACGGCCTTCAGGGTGGTGGACTTCCCGGCTCCGTTGGCGCCCAGAAGGGCCACGATGGCGCCCTGGGGCACCTCCAGGGAGACCCCGCGCAGGACCAGGATCACGTCGCTGTAGACGACCTCGATGTTGTGGATACGCAGCATAGGCTGGAGCCCAGGCAAAGGTGTGGTCGGGGAGGCCGGGCAGCCTCCTATCCGGTCTCCCCGACCGGCGAACGGCTACTGTCCGACCTGGGGTCGGGTGTCCGGCAGCCAGAACCAGTCCTGCACGGTGACGAAGTCCACGCGGCCGTCGTCCATCTTCTGGGCCTGGCGGATCTGGCTCTTGCGGGGGGCTCGGTCGCTGCCCTGGGCGTTCAGCTCGTAGACGCCCAGGTTGCTGACCACGCCCATCTCCTTCATGGTGTCGAAGAAGACCTGGCCGGTGAGCCCCTCGAAGCCCACCTGGTTCATGGCCCGCACCAGGACGTCCGCGACCCCGTAGATGCCGGTGTAGCTGGTCAGGTAGCTCACCGCCATGTCGCTCTCGGGGTAGCCGCCCCGCTCGAACGCGGCCCGGGCCTGCTGGATCCCGGGATGGTCCAGGTCGTTCCACCAGTACCAGGGGAAGACGCCGTAGAGCCCCACGGCCAGCTCCGCGTTGTCGCCCAGCAGGTTGAGCACGTCCCGGTTCATGCCCCAGTTGTTGGTGCCCACCACCACCTGGTCCCACATGCCCAGGGCGTGGAGGGTGCTGATCACCTGCACGGGGCCGAAGGAGAGGGACTGGATGTAGATGACGTTCGCGCCGTTGACCAGCAGGTTCTGGAGCTGCCCGGTCACGTCCGCGGTGGGGTCGATGGGCTGCTGTTCCAGGGGCAGGACGGTGACGTTGTCGAAGGTCGCCTCGATGTAGGCCAGGGCCTCGGGCGTGGTGGCGCCGGCGCCGTAGGCGTTGGCCCAGCCGATGACGCCCACCACGATCTCGTCGCCGGCCCCTTCGGGCTTGATCTCATCCCACCGGGCGTTCACCCACTGGACGAAGCCCGCGAACTGGTCCGAGTAGATGGGCGCAGTGCCCACGGTCCAGCCGTCCGGGGGATCGTAGAAGGCCTGGGCGTTGAGGCCCGAGGCGATGTTGACGATCTGGTCCTCCACCACCCGGTCCTTCAGGGCAATGGTGGCGCCGCTGCCGTAGGTGTAGATGAAGATGGGCTTGGGGCTCTCGGCCCGGAAGCGCTCGTAGACGGCCACCTCCTGCTCGGGGTTGTACTGGGTGTCCTCCAGGCGCTGTTCCAACTGCACGCCACAGACACCCCCCGCGGCGTTGATCTCCGCGATGGCGTCCTTGGTGGCGTTGACGAAGCCCGCGCCCAGGATGGAGGCCAGGGGACCGGTCAGCCCGGCCTGCTGGTAGATCTTGAGGGTCTGGCCCTCGTAGGTGTTGGTGCAGGCCACCTGCTGGGCCTCTGGCGAGGCGGGCGGCGGCGCGGCCACGATGGCCCCCTCCATCACCGCGGCCGGGGGCACGGCGGCCATCTCCGCGGGCGGAGCCTCTTCCTGGGGCGCCTCCTCCGCGGCGGGGGCTTCCTCCTCCGGGGCCGGCGCGGCCTCCTGGGGGGCCGAGGCGGGCGCCTCGGCGGCCGGTGCCTGCTGGCCGCCCGGGGCACAGGCAGCCACCAGGAGAGCGGACAGCAGGACCAGGGTCACGAGCAGATGTCTACGCATGGTGCTCTCCTTTCAGGTGCTGGATACGGATAGGAACCGACGGGACGACGAGACCGGGCGACGGGCCTACTTGGAGAAGGGCCGAAGGCGCCAGGCGGCCTTGAGGATCTGCCAACGATGGGCCAGTCCCCGAGGTTCGTAGATCAGGAAGAGCATGAGCATCAGCCCGAAGAAGATGGGCCGGAACGAGGTGAGCAGGCTGGCCGCGAACTCCGGGGGGAGCTGGGCTGCCAGGCCGGCCCCCACCAGATCGGCCAGGTCCTCCAACAGGAGGACGAAGGCCACCCCCAGGAAGGGCCCCAGGTTCGTCCCCAGCCCGCCGATGACCAACATGCCCAGGAAGAAGATGGAGTCGGTCAGGCTGTAGCCGAACTCGGTGCCCACCCCCCGCTGGCTGTGGGCCTTCAGCGCACCGGCCACCCCGGCCAGCATGGCGGCGATGAAGAAGGCCCGCAGCTTGTAGGTGAACAGGTTCACCCCCAGGAGCTCCGCGGCCAGGTCGTTGTCCCGGATGCTGACCAGGGCCCGCCCCAGCCGGGTCCGGGAGATGTTGTAGACGGCCACGGTGGTGATCAGCAGGACGGTCAGGGAGATGTAGAGGAAGTGGTTCACCTCGGTGATGCGGAAGCCGCCGATCTGGGGCACCGGGACCTCGATGGCGCCGCTGGAGCCGCCCAGGTAGTCGGTGAAGATGTGGCGGCTGAGCCAGGGGATGATGAACTGGGCCGCCAGGGTGGCCATGGCCAGGTAGAAGCCCTTGACCCGCAGGGACGGCAGGCCGAAGAGGAGCCCCACGATGCCGGTCCCCACCGCGGCCAGGGGCAGGGCCAGGAAGAAGGAGAGCCCGGCATGTTTGACCAGCAGGGCCGAGATGTAGCCGCCCACCATCATGAACGCGGCCTGGCCCAGGGAGATCTGTCCTGTGTAGCCCGTGAGCAGGTTCAGCCCCTGCACCGCGATGACCGTGTACGCGATGCGGTGGGCCGTGGAGACCAGGTAGGCGTTGCCCCAGAGGGGCATGGTGTAGGCCGCCACCAGGGCCAGGGCCAGGAGGCCGTAGTGCCAGGGCTGGCGCAACAGGGCCATGTCCTGGGGATAGGTGCGATCGAAGTCGCCGGCAGGGCGGATGATGGCCACGGACGTCTGTCTCCTCTACACACGCTCGATGCGCTTCTGGCCGAACAGGCCCTCGGGTCGGATGATGAGGACGATGAGCAACAGGATGTACGGCGCGATCTCCGCGGAGTTGCGCACCTCGATGGGACGGGCCGCCTGGACCAGGGCCTGGGACAGGCCCACCAACACCCCGCCCAGCACGGCCCCTCCCAGGGACTCCAGCCCGCCCAGGAGGATGGCCGGAAAGGCCACCAGGACCACGGTGGCCAGGTTCAGGCTGACCCCGGTGAGGATGGCCATGAGCACCCCACCCAGGGTGGCCACCATCCCTGCCAGGGCCCAGGAGAGGGCGAAGACCCGGGAGACGTTGATGCCCACGCTCTGGGCCACCTCGTGGTTCTCCGAGGTGGCCCGCATGGCCAGGCCCGTACGGGTGCGGTTGAAGAACCAGATGAGGAGCAGGGCCCCCAGCAGAGCCACTCCAAAGGCCACCACAAGGGTGTACTTCAGGCGGATCGCGTCGCCGAACGCGCCGGGAAAGGGGATGACCAGGACATCGCCGGGCGAGAAGGGGGCCGGGAAGTTGCTCTTGGGCTCCACGCCGAAGGCAATGGAGGCCAGCCCTTCCAGGAGCTGGGCCAGGCCCAGGGTCATCAGGATGATGGAGAGGAGGGGCTGGCCGGTCATGGGCCGCAGGGCCATCCGCTCGATGAGCAGGCCCAGGAGCACGGAGACCGCCAGCGCGCCCATCACCGCGGCCCACAGAGGCAGGTTGAGGAGCTCGCTCCCGGTCTCCGCGGCGCCCGCGAACCACCAGGTCAGGAACGCGCCCCACATGACCATGTGGCCGTGGGCGAAGTTGAAGACCTCCGAGGACTTGTAGATCAGCACGATCCCCAGCGCGATCAGGCCGATCACGCCGCCGTTCAGGATCCCGGTGATGAGCTGTTGGGGGACCAATGGCCAGTTCATGGACGTCACCTCAGTCGAGAATGTGCCGAGAATGTGTCTTGGACAGGGGCCGCGGCCGCCGAGAACCCTGTGCCGACCGAAGCCGGCCGTGGAGTCGGGTATCCCCGGATCCGGCCGAGCGCCCACGGCCCCCCTCAGTAGAGGGAAGCGATGTGGAGGTCCGCCTGGATGACCCCCTCGGTGCCGTCCTGGTAGCGGACCGGCGTGCGCACGTGGACCCGGTCTCGGCCGCAGTACATGGCCTCGACGATCTCGCCGTAGCGGTCGTAGAGGACGTTGCGGCGGAGCTTGCGGGAGCGGGTCATCTCCCCCTCGTCCGCGTCGAATTCCTTGTGCATCAGGACGAAGCGCCGCACCCGGGCCCCCGGCGGCAGGGTCTGGTTGACCTCCTCCACCGCCTGGCGGACCAGGTCGTAGACCTCGGGCCGCTGGGAGAGGTCGGTGAAGGTGGTGAAGGCCAGACCCCGGCGTTCGGCCCACAGGCTCACGTTGCCGAAGTCCATGACCACCAGCGCGGTGACGAACTCCCGGGAGGGATCGCCGATGGCCATCACATCCCGGATGTAGGGGCTGAACTTGAGGCGGCCCTCGATGAACTGGGGCGAGAAACGCTCGCCGGTGGCCAGGGTGATCATGTCCTTCACCCGATCCAGGTAGACCAGGTGGCCGTCCTCGTCCAGGTAGCCCGCGTCTCCGGTGCGGAAGTAGCGGATCCCATCCTCCTCCACGATGGCCTCGGCCGTGGCCTCCGGATTCTTGTAGTACCCCTGGAAGACGGTGGAGCCACCGACCCAGATCTCCCCGTCCTCCGCGATCCGGATGTGGACCTGGGGGGCGGGCTTGCCCACCGTGTGGAACTTGATGTCCCCGTCCCGGTGGAGGGTCGCACCCCCTGTGACCTCGGTGGAGCCGTAGATCTGTTTCAGGTTGACCCCCAGGGCGTGGAAGAAACGCACCGCGTCCGGGCTCAGGGCCGCGCCCGCGGTGTAGGCCGAGCGCAGCCGGGTGAAGCCCAGCTTGTCCCGGATGGGGCCGAAGACCGCGAGGTCGCCCAGGGCGTAGAGCAGCCGCAGCCCCAGGCCGATCCGCTCGCCGGTCATCCGTCGGTCCGCGACCCGATAGCCGATGGGCAGGAAGAGCTGGTAGAGCTTGCGGTTGATCCAGGAGGCATCGTTGATGCGCACCTGGATCTCGCCCACCAGGACATCCCACAGGCGGGAGTTGTACAGGATCCCCTCCGGCGCGATCTCCCGGACGTTCTCCCGCACGGTCTCCGGCTCCTCGGGGAAGTTGAGGACGATGCCGAAGATGCAGTGGGGGGCCACGCCCAGGACATGCTCCGCGATCCAGCCCAGGGGGAGCAGGCTCACGTGGTTGTCCGTGTCGTAGCGGGGATCCACCTGGGCGAAGATGAGGGTGGCATCCACCAGGTTGCCGTGGCTGATCATGGCCCCCTTGGGCAGGCCCGTGGTCCCCGAGGTGTAGCACTGGATCACCAGCTCCTGGGCCTGGCCCTGGGCCACCTCCTCCTCGAAGCGGCGGGGCTCCTCCTGGGCCAGCCGCCGTCCCAACTCCTGGACCTCCTGGAACCGCATGAGCCAGGGGTCGTCGTAGTTCCACAGCCCCCGCTCGTCCCAGTAGATCACCCGCTCCACCTTGGGGATCCGGTCCCGGATCTCCAACATCTTGTCCACCTGTTCCTGGTCCTTGGCCAGGACGAAGCGGGCGTCGCTGTGGTCCACCACATAGGCCGCCTCCTGGGCCGTGGCGTCGGTGAAGAGCCCCACCTGGACGCCGCCCACGCCTACCAGGCCCAGGTATCCCCACAGGTAGAACCGATCGTTGTCCCCTACGGTGGCTACCCGGTCGCCCCGTCGGAGCCCCAGGGCCAGCATCCCCAGGCCGAAATCCCGGATCTCCTCGTAGGATCGCTGCCAACTGTACTCCTGCCAGATGCCGTACTCCTTCTGGCGCAGGGCCACCTTCCGGTCCCCGTATCGGCGCACGTTGGCCAGGAAGTACTGGAGAATGGTCTCGTGTTCTCGCTCGTGTTCTCGCTTCATAGGCGCTGGATGCACATGGGGGCGCTGGGTGCACATGGAAACGGCCCCAGGCCAGGGGGATCTCCGGCGGTCAGGCCGTCTGGCCCAGGTAGGCCCGGATCACCTCGGGATGGTCCCGGATCTCGTCGGGGGTGCCCTCCGCGATCTTGACGCCGAAGTCCAACACCACCACCCGGTCGCTGATGTCCATCACCAGGCCCATGTCGTGTTCGATGAGGATGATGGTGGTCCCCCGCAGCTCGTGGACGTCCAGGATGAAACGGGCCATGTCCTCCTTCTCCTCCACGTTCATGCCCGCCATGGGCTCGTCCAGGAGGAGCAGCTCAGGTTCCAAGGCCAGGGCCCGTCCCAGCTCCACCCGCTTGCGCAGGCCGTAGGGCAGGGCCCCCACCACCGCCTTGCGGATGTGCTGGATCTCCAGGAAGTCGATGATCTCCTCCACCACCCGGCGATGGTGGACCTCCTCGCGTTGGGCCCTGCCCCAGTAGAGCGCGCTGGCCAGGCTGCTCTGGCGCATGTGGATGTGCCGGGCGGCCATCAGGTTGTCCAGGGTGCTCAGGCCGGTGTAGAGGGCGATGTTCTGGAAGGTGCGGGCAATGCCCAGGCCCGCGATCCGGTGGGTGGGGATCCGGGTGAGATCCTTCGGACCGTCCCGGCCCTGAAGGAGGATACGGCCCTGGTCCGGGCGATAGAACCCGCTGATGCAGTTGAGCATAGAGGTCTTGCCCGCGCCGTTGGGGCCAATGATGGCCAGGATCTCGCCGCGGCGCACGTGGAAGCTCACGTCGTTCAGGGCTAGGTTGCCGCCAAAACTCAAGGAAACATCCTGGACCTCGAGCAGGTTCTCGGGTTCGGCCATGGATCGCAGACTGTGTGGGAGCGGGTGTAGGCAGAGAGGCCAGAGGATATCTCTACGCCGTTGCCGATGGTCGGTTGTGCAGGTCCACGCGACGTGTTCGGGACGTCTTGGGGGACGGGCTAAATATAGCATACCCCTTTCGCCGCCGCAAACTTCCGGCCATATCTTGAGGACACCCCAGGCCTACGGATGGGTCGGGGGGCGAGGTCTCCTCAGCCGCGCCCCCGGTCCACATCCACGTGCTCCCGGCCGTGTCGTGCGGGCCCTACCGCGCGTACGACACGGGGCTCCCCTGTCCGGCCCCCGGAGTGTCCCACTCCTTGTCAAGGGGGGACCGGCAGGCCCGTTTCCCCAGGGCCTGGGACTCCGGAGGGCTTGACCTTGTACCCAAGTACAAGGTGTACACTCCTGGGCAGAGACGGCCCACCGGCCGCCCACGGGAATCGCCGGGCTGTCCCGGGAAAGGAGCGGAGAGGATGGCTTCCTTCGACTACGATCTTCTGGTCATCGGCGCCGGCCAGGGAGGGCTGCCGGCGGCCCACATGGCTGCCAACCTGGGGGCCCGGGTGGCCCTCATCGAGGAGCGGCAGGTGGGCGGCACCTGAGTCAACGAAGGGTGCGTCCCCACCAAGACCCTGATCCGGTCGGCGGAGGTCATGCACCTGGTTGCCCGGCGGGCAGCGGAGTTCGGCGTGGAGATCCAAGGGACCGTTCGCTTCCATGTGGACCGGGCCGTGGCCCGCAAGGACGCCATCGTGGACGGCATCCGGCAGGAGATCCACCGGGCCCTGGCGCGACGTCGAGAGGCCATCACCTTCCTGCCCGGTCGGGCCCGTTTCCTGGACGAGCACACGGTGGACACCGGGGAGGGCCGTCTGCACTTTGCCAAGGCCATCATCGCCACCGGGGCCTGCAACGCCCATCCCACCATCCCGGGCCTGGAGGGCCTGGACTACTGGACCCACCGCAGCGCGCTGGAGCTGCGGACGCTGCCGGAGCACCTGATCGTCGTCGGGGGCGGCTACGTGGGCATCGAGTTCGCCCAGATGATGGCGCGCTTCGGCGTTCGGGTCACCCTGTTGGGCCGCAACGCCCAACTGGCTCCCGGGGAGGACCGGGAGCTGGCCGAGCTCCTGGCGGACTGCCTCCGGGAGGAGGGCATCCGGGTCCACACGGCCGCCCCCGTGACCCAGGTGGCCCGGAAGGGGTCGGACTACGTGGTCACCGCCCAGGTGGATGGGCGGCCTCGTTCCTTTCGCGGGGATGCCCTCCTGGTGGCCACAGGGCGGGTGCCCAACACCGCCTCCCTGGATCTGGCCGCGGCCGGGGTGGAGACCGATGGCCGGGGCGCTGTGGTGGTGGACGATCGGTTGCGCACCAGCCAGCCCCACATCTGGGCCATCGGCGACGTGAAGGGAGGCTGGATGTTCACCCACGTGGCCACCTACGATGGCCCCATCGCGGCCCTGAACGCGGTGAAGGGGGTGGGGCGGACCGTGGACTACCGGGTGGTGCCCCGAACCATCTTCACCTCCCCCACCCTGGCCGCGGTGGGGCTGACCGAGGCCCAGGCCCGAGAACAGGGCCTGGAGATCCGGGTGGGCGCGGTGGACGCGGTGGGCGCACGCAGCAAGGCCATCGGCGACACCCGGGGACGGCTCAAGGCCGTGGTCAGGGCCGACAACGGGGAGATCCTGGGCTTCCACATCCTGGCGCCCCATGGGGACGACCTGCTCCACGAGGCGGTGGTGGCCATGTACGACCACGGCACCGTGGACCGCATCGCCCGTTCCATCCACGTGCATCCGACCCTGAGCGAGCTGGTGAAGGCCGCAGCCCGGGCGGCCCGATGACCCCGGGGCGGCGTGCCGGCCGTCCAGGGACGGGCGAGTATCCCTGAGAGGAATGTCCGATGCCATACCCGGAGAACACCGGAGCTGTCCCTCCGGGCACCTTTCCCTCTCCCGGCCCCATCGGCCGAACCGTCCGCGTGGGGGCGGGGCTGCTGTTCCTGTACTTCTTCGTGCAGGCAGTGGGTGTGCTGCCGGGGATGTGGCTGGGTCGGGTCCCTTCCGGGGGGCTCTACTGGCTGGGCGGTGCCCTGGCCCTCTACGGCTTGCCCTTTGTGGTGGACATCCCCTTCGGTCGTCGGCTGGGGCGTTGGCTTCAGCTTGCCGGCATCATCCTGGCCGGGGGCCTGGCAGCCGTGGACTGGGCCGCGACCGGGCAGGTGCCCGGCCGGGGAATGGCCTGGTTGAACGGAGGACTGCTCATCTACTTCACCGGGGTGGCCGGCCTTTCCTTCCTCTTGGCCGGGTTGGCGGCTGTGCCTGGATGAGAGATGCGGGCCGTGCCCCACGTGCTGGGGCGCCTCCGCGGACGGGAGGTGGATGAGCACACCTGAGTGGGTGGGCTCACCGCTCTGGACGAGTGGGAGAACCGGCGTCGGGCTCAGGGGCGGCCGTGACCGGATGCCGAATTCACTCTCTGTCTCTTCATGCCCCGCGGCCTGTCGTGCTCGCGTGGGCCATCCAACCGGGCCTGGAGTACGGAGTACTTTGTCCCGGTGCCTCTGTACACAGGAGTGTGCCATGAACGATTGCTGCGACGTTCCCTCCACCACGGTCCCGGGGACAGGTGAGCTCCCGGAGGCCGGCTGCCCGGCCCCCGAGGCTGCGTCGGAGCCGGCTTCCCGGCCTCGGGCCATCCGCTGTCCGGCCTGTGGGGCCCGGGGCAGGTCCGTGGAGGTGCAGACAGTCAAGGCCCTGCTCGGGGTCAGCCTGCGTCGGCTGCGCGCATCGGCGTATCGTTTCTGCCCCACACCGCACTGTGCCGTGGTCTACTTCGCGGTGGACGGCTCGGAGCAGTACACTGAGGAGGAGCTGCGGGAGCGGGTCCACCAGAAACATCCGGACGATCCCCAGGTCTTCGTGTGCTACTGCTTTCGCTACACCCCTGGGGAGATCCAGGCCGAGCTGGCCACCACCGGCCGAAGCACCGTGGTCGAGGAGATCCAGGCCGGCATCGAGGAGGGCCAGTGCGCCTGCGAGATCCGAAATCCCCAGGGAAGCTGTTGCCTGGGCAACGTGCTGGCCGTGGTGCGACGGCTCCAGGCAGCCTCCGGCGTCCAGGCAGAGCCCTCCTCGGCCCCCACATCGCGTCCGTCGCCGAGCCGCTCCCTCGGCCGTTCCTGACCGTCCCCCGCCCACGATCGGCCCTGTGCCCCGGGCCGTGAGCGCCCAGAAGCGCTCTGCTGGTCTGGGGCACAGATCCACCTCTCGCCCCCTGAGGCCGCGTGGGGCAGCGCCCCCCTTCGGGCCCGGCTTTCCAGGAGCGTACTCCCCTGCGCCGGCCCCATGACGATCTCGTCCCAATGCCATCGTGCCCTGCAGGATCGCCCGGAGGATGGCCGCGGCCCCGCCTTGCTGGAGAGAGGGAGGGGTGCGGACCGCTCCCGGGCCATGCGTCCATGGGCGCCGCCCTGGGTCTGCCGGGGAAACACCTGTCGCCCCTGTGGAGACGGCGCGCGGTGTCTCTGGAAGGGGCGTGCGGGAAAACCGACACAGGCATCCAAACTTGACAGGCCGGGGGACGCGTGATATATTCACTTACGTTTCTGAGGGTTTTGTCGGTATTTTCAGGGGCTTCTGGGGCCCGGACGTCCCCCAGGTAGCGTCCAAGACCTGTCTTGCAACCTCGAGGCCCCCCCTCCTCTGTGGTTGCCTGCAGGCATGCTCCTCGAGCCCCGTGGACAAAGACTGCCCGGACTGAAAGGAGGACAGCGATGGACAACGGCCGGGACGCCAACGGCAAGTGCCCCGTCACCGTGGATGCGTATAAGCACACCTTCCTGGGCGGCAACCAGCTTCGGGAATGGTGGCCCAACCAGTTGAATCTCCGTCTTCTCTACCAGAATCCATCCAGCCTGAAGCCCACGGGGGAGGGCTTCAACTACGCGGAGGCCTTCGCGGCGCTGGACTACCAGGCCTTGAAGGAGGACCTCCGGCGCTTGATGACCGATTCCCAGGACTGGTGGCCCGCGGACTACGGCCACTACGGCCCTCTCCTCATCCGGATGGCCTGGCACAGCGCAGGCACCTATCGGGTCTTCGACGGCCGGGGCGGCGGCTCCACCGGCAACCAGCGCTTCGCGCCGGTGAACAGCTGGCCGGACAACGTGAACTTGGACAGGGCCCGCCGACTGCTCTGGCCCATCAAGAAGAAGTATGGCAACAAGATCTCCTGGGCGGATCTGATGATTCTGGCCGGCAACGTCGCGCTGGAGTCCATGGGGTTCAAGACCTTCGGCTTCAGCGGCGGCCGGGTGGACATCTGGGAGCCCGAGGAGGACATCAACTGGGGGCCCGAGTCCGAGTGGTTGGGCGACGAGCGCCATCCCGAGGGCGAGCTGCTGAAGCCCCTGGCCGCGGACCACATGGGCCTGATCTACGTGAACCCCGAGGGCCCGGGCGGCGAGCCCAATGTGCTCAAGGCTGCGGAACACATCCGGGAGAGCTTCAAGCGCATGGGCATGGACGACGAGGAGACGGTCGCGCTCATCGCGGGCGGCCATGCCTTCGGCAAGACCCATGGCGCGGCCGACGTCAGCCACCTGGGCCCGGAGCCGGAAGCCGCTCCCCTGGAGGAACAGGGCCTGGGCTGGAAGAACCGCTACGGCACCGGCAAGGGGCCGGATACCATCACCAGCGGCCTGGAGGGGGCCTGGACCCCCACGCCCACCCAGTGGGACACCCGCTTCCTGGAGCTCCTCTTCAAGTACGAGTGGAACCTGGTCAAGAGCCCGGGCGGTGCCTGGCAGTGGGAGGCCGTGGACCCCGAGCCTGAGGACATGGTCCCCGATGCCTTCGACCCGAACAAGCGGCACAAGCCCATCATGCTCACCACCGACCTGGCCCTGCGCATGGACCCCATCTACGGTCCCATTGCCCGCCGTTTCCTGGAGAACCCCGACGAGTTCGCAGATGCCTTTGCCCGGGCCTGGTTCAAGTTGACCCACCGGGACATGGGGCCCAAGTCCCGGTACCTGGGGCCCGAGACGCCGGAGGAGGACCTGATCTGGCAGGATCCGGTTCCGCCGGTGGACCACGAGCTCGTCGACGAGGGGGACATCGCCGAGCTGAAGCAGCAGCTTCTGGCCTCGGGTCTCACCATCTCCGAGCTGGTCTACACGGCCTGGTCGGCCGCGGCCACCTTCCGGGGCTCGGACAAGCGGGGCGGCGCGAACGGGGCCCGCATCCGCCTGGCCCCTCAGAAGGACTGGGAGGTGAACCAGCCGGAGCAGTTGGCCAGGGTGTTGGGCGTGTTGGAGGAGATCCGGGCCCGGTTCAACCGCTCGCAGAAGGGCAACAAGCGGATCTCCCTGGCCGACCTGATCGTCCTGGGGGGTGTGGCCGCGGTGGAGGAGGCCGCCCGTCGGGCCGGCTTCCATGTGGAGGTGCCCTTCGTGCCCGGCCGCACCGACGCCAGCCAAGAGCAGACCGACGTGGAGTCCTTCTCCTATCTGGAGCCCGTCGCGGACGGCTTCCGCAACTACCTGAAGAGCGGCTGCGACCTGCCCGCGGAGCATCTGCTCATCGACCGGGCCCAGCTTCTCACCCTGACCGTGCCGGAGATGACCGTCCTGGTAGGCGGCATGCGGGTGCTGGGCGCGAACTACGGGGGGACATCCCATGGTGTCTTCACCGAGCGGCCGGGCGTCCTCACCAACGACTTCTTCGTCAACCTGTTGGACATGGGCATCGAGTGGCGGCCCAATGGACAGGATGGCCAGCTCTTCGAGGGATACGACCGGGCCAGCGGGGAGCGCAGGTGGACCGCCACCCGGGTGGACCTGGTCTTCGGGGCCAACTCCCAGCTTCGGGCCCAGGCGGAGTTCTATGCCCAGGACGACAACCAGGAGAAGTTCGTGCGGGACTTCGTGGCGGCCTGGAACAAGGTGATGAACCTGGACCGCTTCGATGTCCACTGGTGGTAGAGCCAGGAGATTGGACCGACCACGTCCGCAGCGATCCGATTCCGGGGCGGCGCTTCCAAGAGGGGGCGCCGCCCCTTCGCGTGGGGAAGGGTCTCGTTCTGGCGGCCTGTCACGTTCTCGTCACGGTGGATCGGGTACCCTCGACACCGACGGCGACCATCGACCGTCGGGAGATTCCCGAACGATCCGAACCGCAGGAGGAAATGCCACCATGACTGGGAACAGCTATCGACGACCCACACACGGACACCGGGTGCGGTTGGTGTTGCTGGCTCTCCTGATGCTGGCCTGGCAGGCCTTGGCCCTGATCCCGGGCCGGGAAGGGCTGGGTGGGCTGGGAGCGTCTCGGGCCCTGGCCGCCCCAGCCTGTATCGAGAACCCCTTCGGCAGTGTCTACGACCTCTTCGGCGAGGGCGAGATCTTCGTGGGCTACATCGACAGCGGGCTCGCCGGGCAGGGCCGGCTCACCAACTCCTCCCTGGATCTGGAGCCGAATCCGGACGAGACCATGCTGCTGGAGCAGGACGCCTTCCTGGAGGAGAGCCAGCCCTGGGGACAGGGCATCCTGGAACAGACAACCCTGGCCGCGGACCTGGACGGCGACGGCCAGGCCGAGATGGTGCAGAGTTTCGTCACCGACAACCCCACCCGGCCCGGCTACTACGTGGCCACCTTCGACGCCGCATACGGGGTCACCTACAGCCAGTTCAGCAACGCCCGCTACAGCCGTCTGGCCGGGGCCGCAGGGAACCTGGTGGGCGGGGACGACCAGCGGGAACAGGTGGTGTTGGCGGCTGTCCACGAGAGCACCGGCACGCTGAAGGTCATCCTGTGGGATGGCACCCGCAGCGGCGAGGCCCTCGTGCCCCTGGCCTCCTTCACCTCCACCGCGGGCAGCTGGGCCCGGGCCAGCAGCCTGGACGTGGCCGTGGGCAGCTTCACCGGCAACCGCCAGGACGACATCGTGGTCATCCTGCAGGACGAGAAGCGGGAGACCATCGAGACGATCCTGCTGACCTACGATCCGAGCGCCGGCAGCACCGACGACGGCGACACCCAGACCTTCCGGCTGCGCATCGTCTCGGTCCACTCCTTCCATGCGGGAAGCTTCCGGAACGTGCAGGTGGCTCCGGTGCGGATGGACGGCGACTTCCGGGACGAGTTCGTGGTCGCTGCCGACACCTACGACAGCGACGCCCCCGGCGTCAGCTCCCAGATCCGCCTCTTCCTCTACACCTACGACCCCATCCAGGAGACCCTGGCCCGCCTGCCCGAGCTGGACGGCACCATCTCGGCCCGGACCACGGACTTCGCCCTGGCCGCGGGCAACGTGGACGGGGACCTGGAACCTGGAATGGGCGTCAGCCCGGAGGAGATCGTGGTGGGCTTCAACAGCGTGGGCAATGCCGACTATCCCGGGGGATTCGGCGTGGACATCTGGCGGGCCGAGGGGATGGACTCGCCGGATCCCCTGCTGAAGCGCTATGAGCAGTGGACCACCTCCAACGAGGAGCGCAGCCAGGCCGAGGCCCTCTCCCTGGCCGTGGCCGACCTGGACAACGATGGCCAGCAGGAGATCGTGGCCGCGCTGGACGACGGCCGCGGCCTGGAGGTCCTCTACCTCACCTGGGAGGACCTGATGGCCGACGCGCCGGAACTGCCCCCCCGCCAGCGGGTGAACCTGGACCCCACAGCGCTGGAGGGAAAGACAGCCCTGGCCGTGGGCGATCGGGACAACAACGCCATCAAGGCCGTCTACAGCGCGGAATGTCGGGAGCTGACCGAGCAGCGGGTGACGGCTGTGGGTTTCGTGCCGCCCTACTGGAGCCGGATCCAGGGAGACGTCCTCAAGGGCGTGGCCATCGGGCGCACCCTGGCCACCGAGACCTCTGAGACCACTGCCCTCAGCTACTACCGCAGCGACACCGTCTCGGGCTATCTCGGCTTCTCCATGGGCATCAGCATCGAGGTCGCCAATATCCAATCCAGCGCCAAGGTCACCGCGGCCGAGACCAAGGCCCGCAGCGAGGGGGGCGGCGAGATGGCCGGGTTCGGCGAGTCCCTGAGCGTCCAGCGCACGGGCGCCGACGACTTCGTGATCTTCGAGAACACCCGCTACGACTGCTACGCCTACACCCTCTCCCAGGGCGACGCTCCCATCCCGGAGACGTCCCTGCGCAACTGCAGCTACATCAGCAGCGCCCGTCTGGCCACAGACCTGGACGCCTGGGACAACACCTGGGGCCTGCAGGCAGGTGGCGTCAACCAGACCCTGACCTGGACCCCGGTGGCCCGGGACTGGGCCAGCCTGGGCCTCTTCCGGGGCGGCTTCACGGCCCAGTCCTCCACCTTCCAGGATCACAGCCCGGATCGGGCCGTGGACGGCGTGCTGTTCAGCAGCCCGGCCAACGGTTCCGTGGCCACCACCACCCAGGAGGACAACCCCTGGTGGCAGATCGACCTGGGCCAGGTGCAGCCCATCTCCAAGGTGCGGATCTGGAACCGCACCGACTGGCTGCGCTGCACCGACCTGAGCGCCTGCCCCAACCAGCTGGACCACATCTACGTGCTGATCAGCTCTGTGGACTTCCGCACCATGGCCGAGGAGGGGGACCCGGCCGCGATGATGGCCCGGCCGGACGTGCATGCCTTCTCCCTGGCGGATCTCGCCGACCGGCTGCCCGGCGTGAAGGCCGGGGATCCCCTGGGCCGGGTGGCCACCTTCCTGACCCTGGACGAGAGCGCACCGCCACAGCCGGTGCAGGGCCGCTTCGTGCGGGTGCAGCGGGTTCTGCCCAACGCGCAGCTCTCCCTGGGCGAGGTGCAGATCTTCGGGACGAACCAGGTCAACCCGGACCGCTACCCGGTGAACGTCCGGGAGAAGGGGAGCGAGACAGACGGGGTGTTCGAGGTCCAGATGTACAACCCCCTGGGGACCACGCCGGAGACCACCTGGCCCTGGGTGGAGGTGCGGGGCAACCTGCTCTGGAACCGCACGGGCTACGCGGACGGCGCGCTCCAGGGCGAGATGATCTCCCTGGGCGAAGCGGGCGTCAACTGGACCTACAGCAGCTACAGCCAGGGCGGCTCCTTCACCACCCGCTCCCTCAGCCTCGAGACGAGCATCGGCTCGGAGTTCGACTATTCGGCCGGGGTGATCTTCGAGAAACAGATGGGCTACGGCCGGGAGTTCACCACCGGCACCACCGAGGAGTACACGATCGAGACCTCCTGGACCGATGCCCTGGAGTTCGGCGGCCGGATGAACGGCTTCCCGGCCGACTACCAGGGCCAATCCTGGGTCCTGAAGTGTGCCTACGAGATCCGACCCTACTACTACGAGCTCGTGGAGATCTCCACCTTCGGCCAGGAGACCCGTTACCCGGTGCTGGACTACATCGTCCCCGACGCGTCGGCCACCGATCCCCTGGGCAACAGCAGCGCCGGGCTGCAGCGCATGGATGCCGAGGCCATGGCCAACTGCGCGAACGGCAACCGGGTGGGCTCCACCATCCAGGTCAACCGGGATCAGGCCACCGCCAGCCCAGGACGCCCCGTGACCATCCGTCCGCTCTCCAACGATGTGGGCGCCCAGTTGCGCATCGTGGGGGTCTCCCAGCCCCGGTACGGGCAGACCACCTTCACCGCCCGGAACATCACCTACACGCCGGATACCGGGTTCACCGGCCAGGACACATTCACCTATACGGTGACGGATGGCAGCAACACCCGGGTCGGCAACGTGGTGGTGGACGTGGGAGGAGGACCCTCCACCCCTCAGCAGACGCTCTTCCTGCCCCTGGTCACCACCCGGTAGAGGTTCCTGGGGGCTGGGCAGCTACAGCCGGATGTGAGGTGGCCACGGATCTTCCGTGGCCACCGGTTTTTTCCCGGAGGGGCCCACACCCTCCTCCGAGGGCCTCGCCCCTCTAGGCCCTATGCCCTGTCCAGGGCTTCCAACACCGCATGGACCAGGGACTCCAGCATCGCATCGGGGTGGGGCGGTGGGTCGGGCAGAGGCGCCAGGGAGACACGGAGGGCGGTCGCGAGGGCCTGGGCCTCGTCCCGGATCCGTTGCCAGGCGGCCGGATGGTACGCGGCCAGTCTCAGCATCGACTCCGTGAGCGACGCCCGATCCCAGACCGGCGCCATCTCGGCCAGGCCGGTGAACGCGGCCAGGGCCAGGGGTTTCATGGCCAGCTTGTGGGCCAGGGTCAGGGCCTCTCGGTAGGCGGCCAGCGCGGCATCGGGCTGTTCCAGGTACCAATGGGTGCGGCCCAGGTGGACCAAGGAGAAGACCCGTCCTCGTTCGTCGCCCATCTCTGCCTTGAGGAGCAGGCTCTCCTGGAGATGGGCCAGGGCCTCCTCGTGCCGTCCTTGGGCGTTGGCCACGTCTCCCAGGTTGTTGAGCAGGATGGCCACCCGGATGGGGTTGCCCTCCTCCCGTTGGATGGCCAGAGCCTGCCGGAAGGTGGCCTCTGCCTCCGCGTATCTCCGCTGCGCGGCCAGGGTCAGCCCCAGGTTGGCCAGAGACGCGCCCAGAGAGGGCCGGTTGTTGCCGGCCTCGTTCAGCGCCACAGCCTCTCGCAGGACCTCCTCTGCCCTCTGGTATTTCCCCAGCCGGTAGCTGAGCAGGCCGTAGTGGTTCAGCCCTTTGGCCAGGGCCTGGGCTCCGCCCAGTTGGCGCAGCATGATCAGGCTCTTGGCCAGGGCCTCCTGGGCCTGGTGGTACTCTCCCTGGGTCTCCCAGGCATGTCCCAGCGCGGAGAGGCTCTTGGCCAGGCCGGCCTTGTCCCCCAGGGCCGCGAAGGCCTGTCCGGCCTGTTTCAGGCGGGCGATGCCCTGCCGCAGTTGGCCGAGTCGGGTCTCGAAGCTGCCCAGGATGCGCTGGGCCTGGGCCACGTCCTCGCCTGCGCCCAGGCGCTCCAGGCGGGGCAGGGCCGAGGCCAGCAGCGAGGCTCCGGCCTCCATATCGCCCCCTTCGCCCAGGAAGAACCCACGCCAGAGGTCCAAACGGGCCACCAGCAGGGCTGCGGCCTGGTCCTGCTGTGCCAGGGGGGCCAGTTCGTCTCGGGCGGCGGTGAAGAGGGCCGCGCCGGCAGCCAGCCGTCCGCTGTCGGTGAAGAAGGCCACCAGGGGCGACAGCATGGCCGTCAGCAGGTGGAGTTGGCCGTGGGCCACGGCCAGCTCCCAGGCCTGACGGAGGTTGTCCATCTCCGGGTGGAGGGCGGCCAGGGCCTCGGGCTGGCGGGGGCCCTCCAGGTGGGGATGCTGTTGTTGGAGGAAGGCCGCGAAGAAGCGGCTGTAGCGGGCCGTGGCCCGCGCCCGCAGATCCGGCCGGGCGTCCAGGGCTGTGGCAGCGAAGTGGCGCACCAACATGTGCAGGGCGTATCGTCCGGGGCGGACCACCCGCAGCAGAGATCGGTCCACCAGCCCGGCCAGGGAGGCCAGGGAGCCCCGGCTGACGGCCAGCGCGGCGTCCCGGCTGAATTCCCCGCGGAAGAGGCTGAGCTGGGCCAGCATCTCCTGCTCGGGGCGCGCCAACAGCCGCCAGGCATAGTCGAAGGTGGCCTTCACCCCCTGCTGACGGGAGGGCAGGTCGGTGGTGGCCGGCGATTCGGCCAGCAGCCCCATGTCTGCGTCCAGGGTGGCCGCGATCTCCCCTGGCGCGAAGTGTTCGACGAGGGCCGCGGCCAGTTCGATGGCCAGCGGCAGCCCTTCCACCAGACGGCAGATGTGGGCCACGGCCCCGACGTTGTCGGCGTCCAGATGGAAGCCGGCCAGGGTGCGGCCAGCTCGCTCCACGAAGAGGGCGATGCCGTCGTTCTGCATGGCCGCTTCCGGCTCGATCCCGTCCATGGGGGGCCAATCCAGCCCGGGGACCGGGATCACCCGTTCGGCGTGCATGCGCAGCCGGGCCTGGGAGGTGACCAGGAGGGTGGCCCGGGGGGCCGCGTCCAGCAGCTCGGCCACGAAGGCGGCCGCGGGGGGCAGCAGGTGTTCCAGGTTGTCCAGGAGCAGCAGGGTCTCCCCGCGGTGCAGATAGGCGGTAAGGGTGCCCCATGGGTCCTCTGGCTGCTGCAGGGCCAGCCCCAGGTGCTCCAGGACGGCCCCGGCCAGGGCTTGGCGCATGTCGGCCTCCGGGGCCGACCGGGGAGCGTCGGCCAGGGGCACGAACCAGACGCCGCCGGGGAAGGAGGGGAGGAGCCGGCGGGCGGCCTCCAGGGCCAACCGGGTCTTGCCCACGCCGCCGGGGCCCAGCAGGGTGACCAGCCGGACCCCTGTCTCTGGGAGCGTGTCCACCACCTGGGCCAGGAGTGTGTCTCGGCCGATGAAGGGTGTGGTGGCGGGGGGGAGGTTGTGGGTCGGTCTGGGCTCCGAGGCGAGGGGAGTGGACAGCGCGTCCCCGGGGACAGGCTCGGCCTGGATGAGGCGGTAGAGCGCGGTGGTCTCCTCGGTGGGCTCCACGCCCAGCTCGTCGGCCAGGATCTGCCGGCAGCGTTCGTACTGGGTCAGCGCGGCGGCCCGTTGGCCTGTGCGGGCCAGCACGTCCATCAGCCAACGGTGGGCCTCTTCGTGCCAGGGCTGCAGGTGGAGCAGGCGGCGCAGGATGTTGGCCTGGAGGGTGAGATCGCCGCCGGCCCTGTAGCTGCCACTGAGGGCCAGAAGGGCCTCCAGGATCTCCTGGTGCAGGGATTCCTGCTGGGCCAGGCGCCACTCCTGGAAGAGGGGCGCGTCTTCCACCTGAAGCCCGGCCAGGAAGTCGCCGTGGTAGAGGGAGACGGCCCCTTCCAGCCAGCAGCGACACTGGGAGCAGCAGGCCAGGTTTGGGTGTTCGTGGCCCTGGACTCGGGCCAGCAGATGGCGCAGGGCCAACACATCCACCCACACCTGGGGATGGTCGGTGTCCAGTTCCAGGGTGTGGCGGGTGATGGCCAGGGCGGGGGGGTGGGCGTCCAACAGGGGAGTGGCCACCTGGCGCAGGTTGGCGATGACCTGGCGCAGGCTGGTGCGGGCCGCCGCCTGGGGGGAGTCTCCCCAGAGGAGGGTGGCCAGCGCCTCGCGGGTATGGGCACGTCCGCCGTTGAGCGCCAGGTAGGCCAGGAGCGCTCGGGCCTTGTTGGAGCGAAAAGCGATGCTCGGGGCGCCATCCACCGTGGCCTGGAAAGCGCCCAGGAGCTGCAGACGGAAGACAGCCATGGCGCTTGCCACCGTATCATATTCTCCACCGGGCCGCAACCTGTTTGGACCGGGTTCCGGCCGGGGCGCTTTCTCTTTTCGCGGGCCCTCCTCGGGGGGCTTCTGCGCGGCAAAGCACGGCCATCTACGACACTGGGGGGTGTGTATCGATCGGGGGATTCCAGGATCTCCTCCATGGTGCCATGGCTCGAAAGGCCCGTGGGTCTACCCTGTCTCCTTTCCCATGCCGATGGCGTTGCCCGGGCCCGTGGCGGGGCGCGGGAATTTCACCCGTTTCCACCTGCGTTGTCCCTCGTTGTCCCCCACTTCCCCGGGCACAGGAGGCCTCCGGCGTATGCTGTTTGGGCATGGGTCCATGGCACACCGGCACCATCGGGGGCGATCAGCGCATGGGCACGACGGCGAAGGGAAGGCCTCGTTTTCCGGCTCGTCGTTGTCGGCCCGGGCCTGGATCCGCTCGGGCGTACCCGGTGGATATGGGAGGGCTGGTGGAGGGGGGATTTGTAGAGGATAGGCCAGGAGGTCCCGAGCTGTCGGTAGGCATGCTTCCAAACGGGCGACGATCTCCTCGCTCGTCGCACGGATTCCGGCCTGTCCGGCTCCTGGGTGGACCGACCGAGACAGTGGATGGCGGCCGCCTGGGCCTGGCCGGGTTTCGTGCACGGGGGAGGGGGGCGAAACGAAAAGAGGCGCGGGGACCATCCCCGCGCCTCTTCCTGACCATGGGTGCGGCCCCTCAAGGGGTGGGGGCCTCCTCTCGGTCCTCCACGTAGACCCCCGGTCGGGTGGGTGCCCGACGGCGTCGGGCCACCTTCAGGCGGGCCAGGCTGCGCCGCAGCGCGGCCTCCACCGGTGCCCGCTCCTCTGGGGGGCGGGTCTTCAGCAGCTCCCGGGCCCGTTCCAGCGCGGCCTGGGCCCGCTCGATGTCGATCTCCTCGGCCCGTTCCGCGGAGCGGGCCAGCACGATCACCTTGTCGGGCCGGACCTCGGCCACTCCGCCGCCGACGGCCACGTAGATAGGCTCTCCTTCCTCCGGGTAGAGGACGATCTCGCCGATGTCCAGGATGGTGAGCAGGGGAGCATGGCCGCCCATGATCCCCATCTGTCCCTCCACCCCGGGCAGGATCACCATCTTGACCTCGCCGCCGAAGAGCTGGCGGCGAGGGGTCACGATCTCCACTTGGATGGTCATGCCGGCCCCCCTGTGTGGGTTCGGTGGCTGGGCAGGCCGTTCAGGCGGCCACCGCCTCGGCCCGCAGCTTCTCCGCCTTCTCCTCGGCCTCTTCGATGGTGCCCACCATGTAGAAGGCCTGCTCGGGCCAGTCGTCGCACTCGCCGTCCAGGATCTTCTTGAAGCCTCGAACCGTGTCCTCGATCTTCACGTAGCGCCCGGGGGTGCCTGTGAAGACCTCGGCCACGAAGAAGGGCTGGGTGAGGAAGCGCTGGATCTTCCGGGCGCGGGCCACGGTCAGCTTGTCGTCCTCGCTCAGCTCCTCCACGCCCAGGATCGCGATGATGTCCTGGAGGTCCCGGTAGCGCTGGAGGGTCTGCTGGACGCCTCGGGCCACGTTGTAGTGGTCCTCGCCCACGATGAGAGGATCCAGGATCCGGCTGGTGGAGCCCAGGGGGTCCACCGCGGGGTAGAGGCCTTGGTCGGCCAGGGCCCGCTCCAGGGTCACCGTCGCGTCCAGGTGGGCGAAGGTGGTGGCCGGTGCCGGGTCCGTGTAGTCGTCCGCGGGCACGTAGACGGCCTGCATGGAGGTGATGGAGCCCCGTTTGGTGGAGGTGATCCGTTCCTGGAGCTCGCCCATGTCCGTGCCCAGGGTGGGCGCGTAGCCCACCGCGCTGGGCAGGCGGCCCAGCAGCGCGGAGACTTCGGCGCCGGCCTGGACAAAGCGGAAGATGTTGTCGATGAAGAGGAGCACGTCCCGGCCCTCGTCCCGGAAGTACTCGGCCATGGTCACGCCGGTCAGCCCCACCCGCAGCCGGGCGCCCGGGGGCTCGTTCATCTGGCCGAAGACCAACACCGTGGACTTCAGGACCCCGGATTCCCGCATCTCGTGCCAGAGGTCGTTGCCCTCTCGGCTCCGTTCGCCCACCCCCGCGAAGACGGAGTAGCCGCTGTGGAACTCGGCCACGTTGTGGATCAGCTCCTGGATGATGACGGTCTTGCCCACGCCCGCGCCGCCGAAGATGCCGGTCTTGCCCCCCTTGGTGAAGGGGGCGATGAGGTCGATGACCTTGACCCCGGTCTCGAACATCTCGGCCTGGGTGCTGCGCTCCGCGAAGGGCGGGGGTTCTCGGTGGATGGGGTAGTGGATGTCGGTCTCCACCGGGTCGTCCGAGTCGATGGGCTTTCCGGTCACGTCGAAGATCCGGCCCAGGGTGGCCGGTCCCACGGGCACGGTGATGGGTTCTCCGTAGGAGTAGCCCTGCATGCCCCGACGCATGCCGTCCGTGCTGCTCATGGCCACCGTGCGCACCACGTGGTCGCCCCGGTGCTGCTGTACCTCACAGGTGAGCAGGCTGCCGTCCGGCATCTCCACGTAGACCGCGTCGTAGATCTCCGGCAGCTCGCCCTCGGGGAAGGCGAAGTCCACCACCGGCCCCACCACGGTGACCACCGTGCCGATCATCTTCCTCTTCTCAGCCATAGATCCGCTCCCGAATGTGCTCTTTCGTGGCTACCGCCTGTACATCTGCCGCTACTGCCGCTCCAGGGCCACCGCGCCGCCCACGATGTCCATGAGCTCCCGGGTGATGCCCTCCTGGCGGGCCTTGTTGTAGGTCAGGGTGAGTTCGTCCACCAGGTCGAAGGCCGCCTCGGTGGCGTTGCGCATGGCCACCATCCGGGCCGAGTGCTCGCTGGCCAGGGACTCGTAGAGGGCCTGGAGCACCAGCACCTCGGTGAAGCCGTACAGGATCTGGCGCAGGACCGCCTGGGGGCTGGGCTCGAAGATGTAGTCCGGGGCCATGTAGACCGATGGCTCCGCGGGCTCGATGGGCAGCAGCTTGCGGACCACCGGCCGCTGCACCAGGGTGTTGACGAAGTCCGTGTAGATCATGTGGACCTCGTCGAAATGGCCCGAGGAGAAATCGTCGATGAGGATCCGGGTGATGGGCCCCACATCTGCGCTGGTGGGCGGATCGGGCAGGCGGATGAACTCGGCCCGGATGACTGGGTCGTAGCGCAGGAGCCAGTCTCGCCCCTTGCGGCCCACCGCGACCACCTCCACCTCCTGGCCGGCGGCTCGACGTTCCCGCATGAAGCGGGCCGCTGTGCGGATCACGTTGGCGTTGAACCCTCCGGCCAGACCCCGGTCCGCGGTGACCAGGAGGATGCCCACCCGACGGATCTCCGGCCGGGGCTGGATGAGCACATCCAGCTGGTCCTCCAGGGCCGGGAGGCGGGCGATGTAGCTGAGGACCTCCTGGGCCTTGTGCGCGTAGGGCCGGGTGGCCTGGACCTGTTGCTGGGCCCGGCGCATGCGGGAGGCGGCCACGGCCTCCATGGCCTTGGTGACCTGGGCGATGTTCTTGACAGAGCGGATGCGGCGTCGGATCTCGCGTGTGCTGGCCAAAGGGCTCCCTCCCCTACGCTTCCTCGGCTGGCTGCCAGGTCTTGTTGAACGCCTCCAGGGCCAGGCGCAGGGAGTCCACCACCTCGTCCGGCAGGTCTCGGGTGCGCATGATGGTCTGGCCGATCTCCGGGTGGTTCGCGTCCATGTAGGCATGCATGGCCTGCTCCCAGGCCTTGACCTGGCGCACAGGGATCTCGTCCAGGTAGCCGTTGGTCACCGCGAAGAGGCTCAACACCTGCCTGTAGAGGGGCAGGGGCTGGTACTGGGGCTGCTTCAGGATCTCCTGGATCCGCTGGCCGCGGTTCAGGAGGCGCTGGGTGGCCGGGTCCAGCTCGCTGCCGAACTGGGCAAACGCGGCCAGCTCCCGGAACTGGCTGAACTCCAGCTTCAGGCGGCCGGCCACCTTCTTCATGGCCCGGGTCTGCGCGGCGCTCCCCACCCGGCTCACGGAGAGACCCACGTTCAGGGCGGGCCGGATGCCCGCGTAGAACAGGTCGCTCTCCAGGTAGATCTGGCCGTCGGTGATGGAGATCACGTTGGTGGGGATGTAGGCGGAGACGTCGCCGGCCTGGGTCTCGATGATGGGCAGGGCGGTCAGGCTGCCGCCGCCGTACTCCGGGGCCAGCTTCGCGGCCCGTTCCAACAGGCGGCTGTGGAGGTAGAAGACGTCCCCGGGGTAGGCCTCTCGGCCCGGCGGGCGCCGGAGGAGCAGGGAGACCTGGCGGTAGGCCTGGGCGTGTTTGGAGAGATCGTCGTAGACGATGAGCGCGTCCCGGCCCTGTTCCATGAACTCCTCGCCCATGGCGCAGCCCGCGTAGGGGGCCAGGTACTGGAGGGCCGCAGGGTCGGACGCGGACGCGGTGACCACGATGGTGTGCTCCATCGCGCCGTACTTCTCCAGGGTGGCCACCACCTGGGCCACGGTGGACTGCTTCTGGCCGATGGCCACGTAGATGCAGATCAGGTCCTTGCCCTTCTGGTTGATGATGGTGTCGATGGCCACCGCGGTCTTGCCGGTCTGGCGGTCACCGATGATCAGCTCCCGCTGGCCCCGGCCGATGGGGATCAGGGCATCGATGACGGTGATGCCCGTCTCCACCGGGGTGTCCACGGACTTCCGGGTGACCACGTTGGGCGCGATGCGCTCCACATTCCGGTACTTGTCCGTCTCGATGGGGCCCTTCGCGTCCAGGGGCTGGCCCAGGGGGTTCACCACCCGGCCGATGAGGGCATCGCCCACCGGCACCGACGCGATGCGGCCGGTGCTCCGCACCAGGTCGCCCTCCTCGATGTCGTGGTACTCGCCCATGATGATGATGCCCACGGTGTCCGGGTCCAGGTTCAGGGCGATGCCCAGGGTGCCGGTCTTGACGAATTCCACCAGCTCGCTGGCCATGACGCCCTCCAGGCCGGCGCAGATGGCGATGCCATCCCCCACCTGGATCACCTCGCCCACGTCCACCTGGCGGGGTGCGGGCTGGAAGTTGAGGATCTGCTTTTTGAGGAGCTCGGTGAACTCCTGGGTGAACTGTTCTGTCTGGACAGCCATCGGCTTGCCTCTCCCTTTCGTTGGACCGCAAAGGAGATCCGGTGCCCTGGACGGCCCCCGGGCCACCGGAGGGCCCTGCCGGCCCTCTCCGCGGTCGGTCCCAACGCCCGTATCCCAGCGAAGACATCCACGTTCCGCCTGGGGCCGCGCTCAACGCGCGGCCGCGGCCACCATCTCCCGTAGGGTGCTCAGGCGGCTGGCCACGGAGTTGTCGATGAGCTTGTCGCCCACCCGGATCCGCAGCCCCCCCAGGAGGGAGGGATCCACCCGGAAGGAGAAGGAGAGGCCCTCGCCGTACTGGGCCTGCAGCCGCTGGCGGATCTGCTCCTTCTGGTCCTCGGTCAGCTCCACCGCGCTGATGATCTCCGCGGTGAGGGGCCGCTCCTGGCCGACCAGTTCGGCCCTCAGCGCGGCCGAGACCATGGGCAACAGCGCCACGTCGTGGGACTGGATGAGCAGCCGCAGGAAGTTGCGCACCTCTGGGGGGGTGTTCTCGGGCAGGAACGGTTCCAGGGCCCCGAAGCGGGCTTCCAGGTCCTTGCCCGGATCCTCCACCACGGCCGCGACCTCGGGGTTCTGGGCCAGGGCCTCGGCCACGGCATCCAGGATGGACTGCCACTGTTCGACCACGGCCTCCAGGATGGCCTGCGCGTAGCGGCTGGCCTTGGCGCGGTCGGTGGTCATGGGGTGCCTCCCAGTTGCTGGGCCAGGAACTCGTCCACGAAGCGCTCGTGCTCCTCCCGGTTGGCCAGCTCCCGGCCCAGGATCTGCTCCGCGGCCGCGATGGCCAGGTCCGCGATCCGCTTCTTGGCCTCCATGAGGACGGCCTCCATCTGGGCCTCGGCCTCCTGTTGGGCCTTCACCCGGATCTCGGTGGCCTCCTGCTCGGCCCGGGCCCGGATCTCCTGGGCGATCTTCTCCGCCTCCCGGGCAGCCTGGGCCCGGATCTCCTGGGCCTCTCGGCGGGCCTCCTCCAGGATGGCGGCCTTCTCCTTCTCGGCCTCGGCGGCAGCCTGGGCCGCCCGCTCCGCGTCCCGGAGGCTCTGGGCGATGCGCTCCTTGCGCTGCTCCAGCATGTTGAGCACCGGACGGTACAGCAACATCCGCAGCAACAACATCAGGAGGCCGAAGTTCACGATCTGGGAGAGCAACAGCTGCCAGGTGATGCCAAGTCGGTCTAGAACTTCCAAGGCCCTACCTCCTCTCGTTCGTGTCCGGTGCCGTGCCGGTCCTGCCGTCCTGGCCTGCGCCCCAGGGGGGCTGCCTCAGACGAACTTGACCAGCAGGGCGATGACCAGAGCGTAGATGGCCACAGCTTCTGCGAAGGCCATGCCCAGGATCATGTTGGCCTGGACGGTGCCGGCCGCCTCCGGATTTCGCCCCATGGCCTCCATGGCCTTGGCACCGATGAGCCCGACGCCGATGCCCGGGCCAATGGCGCCCAGACCGATGGCCAATGCAGCACCCAGTTGCCTCACAGCCTCGACATCCATTGCTTTTCTCTCCTTGTCTTTGGTGAGTTCGACGGAGTTCTGCGTGACGGTGTTCCTGTGTGAACGATAGCGCCCTGTACCCCATGGCTTGCGCCGGTGAGGGCCCTGCCCCAATCCCATCGCCCCGGAAGGGGGCGTGGGAGGACCGGACGGGCGGCGCGAGGCATGTTGCCCTGGGCCCCCTCGCCCAACGGGGAGAGCCCCGCCGCGACGGCCTGGGCTCAATGGTGTTCGTCGTGGCTCACCGTGGCCATGGTGAAGAAGACCAGGGTGAGCAGCATGAACACCAGGGCCTGGATGAAGCCCACGAAGAGCTCCAGGCCATAGAAGGGGATGGGGACCAGGAAGGTCACCAGGAAAGCCATGACGAACAGGAGCACTTCGCCCGCGAAGATGTTGCCGAAAAGTCGGAAGGAGAAGCTGATGATCTTGGCGAACTCCAGGATCAGCTCCAGGATGCCCACGACCGCTTGGATGACCCCCAGGAAGCCCTTGCCGCCGAAGTTGAAGAACTTCTTGAAGTACTTGCCTCCCAGGGCCTGGTAGCCGAAGACCTGGGTCATGACGACGGAGATGATGGCCAGGGCAAAGGTCATGTTCAGATCGGCGCTGGGCGCCCGGAAGAGGGGGATGAAGACCTCCTTGGCCTTGTCCTCGGCCGGGGCCCCCACCGGCACGGAGGCCGCCAACACCCCATCGCCCATGTCCGGATCCTGGGCCACCTCCTCCACCAGGACGGCCTCCTTCTTCGCCCCCTCCGCGGGGTGGTAGAAGCCGATGGAGCCCACTCCTGGAAGGAGGCCTATGTAGTTGCTCACCAGCACGTAGATGAAGATGGTCATCACCCAGGGGAAGAACCGCTTGGTCCACACGGTGCCGTGGCCCGAGACGTTCTCCGTGAGGTTGTGTATCCCCTCCACCAACATCTCCATGACGTTCTGCCAGCCGCTGGGCACCTCCTTCATGCCGATCACCGCGGCCAGGGCCATGGCCAGGATCACCACGTCCACCACCAGGGTGGTGACCAGGGAGTTGGTGAGCCACCGGGGCCCCTGGGAGAGGATGGGCTCCGCGGCCAGGGAGACGTGGGGCTCTGGAACCTGGATGATGGCGCTGAGGACCAGCAACACCAACACCAGGAGGGTGATGTTGCGGTTGCGCGGCACGGAGAAGAAGGTCCGCAGTCGATCCGCTGTTCTCCCGAACAAGGTTCTCCCTCCTCTATGGGCGAAGACAGGCCGATGTCGTTGGGGACCGTGGGAGGCTGGAGGACGGGGGCTGTCCCTCTCAGGATGCCCGGGGCCTCTCGTCCCCGCATCCGCCCGGCACGCATCCATCTGCCCTTCCGGCCTCCTCCTCCGTCACCTGGAGCGTGGGCCAGACGGCCCGCACCCCGAGGAAGACGGCCAGGGGGATGGCTGCCAGGGCCCCGATGAACAGGAAAGGGAACCGGCCGGGCATGGCCCACTGGGCCAACGCACCGAGCAGCACGGGGATCCCGATCCCCACCACGTAGGCCCTGAGGATCTGTTGCCACTGCAAGCGGACCATGCCGCCTTCCCCAGTCCCAATGCGTCGCTCTGGCGCGGATACCACGCCATTATAGTCGTCCCGGGAAAATTGCGCAAATTTTCACATGGCCTGGTGTGCACGGCTATGTCGATCCCCGGCGAGCTCGCCGGGCAGCCCGCCGGGCCTCTCGGTCGCGTCGGCGGCTGTCCCCCCCGGCGGAGCTGCCGGAGGGCACCGCCTCGCGCATGGCCGTGAGGTAGCGCATGGCCCCTTCGTCGTGCCCCAGGAGCAGGTCCGCCGCGTAGATGGCCCGGCGGATCTCCGGCTCCAGGGGATTGGTGATGGCACAGGTCAGGCCCGCGGCCATGGCCATGGCCAGGAAGACCGCGTTGAGCAGGGGGCGGTTGGGCATGCCGAAGCTGATGTTGCTGGCGCCGCACACGCAGTTGCAGCCCAGCTCCTCTCGGACCAGGCGCACGATGGTGAAGAGGTCCCGGCCGGCCGTGTTCACCGCGCCCACCGGCATGGCCAGGGGATCGACGATGACGTCCTCTCGGGGGATGCCGTAGCGCTCGGCCCGCTCCACGATCTTCTTGGCCACCTGGAAGCGCACCTGCGGATCGTAGCTGATGCCGGACTCGTCGTTGCTGATCGCGATCACCGGCACCTTGTACTCGGCCACCACGGGCAGGATGGCCTCCAGCCGTTCCTCCTCCCCGGTGACGCTGTTGACGATGGGGCGTCCCTTGGCCACCTGCAGGCCCGCGATCAGGGCCGGCACCACACTGCTGTCGATGCACAGGGGGACATCCGTGACGGCCTGGACCTCTTCGATGGCCCGGGCCATGAGCTCCGGCTCGATCTTCTCCGGCTCCGCGCTGGGGACGCCGGCGTTGATGTCCAGGATCTGGGCGCCGGCCTCCACCTGGGCCAGGGCATCCTGCACCACCCGGCGAAAGTCGCCGGCCATCATCTCCGCAGCCAGCTTCTTGCGTCCCGTGGGGTTGATCCGTTCACCGATGATCACAAAGGGGCGGTCTGGGCCGATGACAACGGCCTGGGTCGGGGATCGGACGATGGTCTCCACAGCGGTACCTCGGGAAGCGGGATGGTCGCGGACGGGCCCGATACGTGAAGCCCAGGACACAGGATGCGTCGGAAACGGGGCACGGCCCCCACAGGAGGCGAACTGTGTCCGGAGCACACCGCAGGGCATTATACCAGAGGGGCATGGGGTCTGACCAAACGGACTTTCCGGCGGGATCTGCCCGGGAATTCGGGCGGCGGCCTGGGTCACGGATGTCCGGGGCCCTGGGGGCGCTCCTTCCCTGGATCCGGCCTTCCTGGCAGTTTGCGCGATCCCTGGATCCGCATTATGATTGGCCCATCCCCCATGCCATCTCTTCTCCTGTCCCGTCCAGCCCTGTGGGAGCGACCCTCCATGCGTCGGATAGCGGACACGTACATCCAGTTCGTGGACACCCTCTCGGAGATCCTGGGCAACCTCTCCATGTACCTGGTGGTCCTCACCGTGGCCGTGGGCTTCTACAACGTGCTCGTGCGCTACATCGGCCGTTTCCTCGGTGTCCGCCTCTCCTCCAACGTCTTCATCGAGACCCAGTGGTATCTCTTCTCCCTGGTCTTCTTCCTGGGCTTTGCCTACATCATGAAGCACGGGATCAACGTGCGGGTGGACTTCATCTACGCGCACTGGCCCGTCCGCCGGAAGGCCATGTTGGACTTCTGGGGGCACCTGATCTTCCTGATCCCCTACTGTATCATCGGGATCTGGGTGACCGTCAGCCCGGTGCTCACCTCCTGGCGCTACTGGGAGATGTCCCCGGATCCGGGGGGGCTGCCCCGGGCGCCCATCAAGTCCATGATCCTGGTGGCCTTCGGCACCCTGTTGCTCCAGGCCATTGCCGAGGAGATCAAGCTCTATCGGGTGATCCGTGGGGAGGAGGCCCAGGTGGAGGAGCTGGGCGGTGAGCAGCCTCTCCGCCTGGAATAGGGCTCTCCCGGAGCCGGCTCTGGGAGGCCCTCTCGCTGGGCCCATCCGTCGGCCCACTCCATTCGATATTCGATCCATCCTGTCCTGTCCTGCAGTGCGCCCATCCACAGCGGAGATGAACCATGGGCTTTGAGTGGCTCGCCATCGCGATGTTCGTCTTCTTCTTCGTGCTGATCCTCTACGGCTACCCGGTGGCCTTCTCCTTTGCCGGCTCCGCCTTCCTCTTCATGGTCCTGGGCCTGTTGGTGGGCGTCTTCAACCTGAACTGGCTCAAGCTGCTGCCCAACCGCTGGTTCGGCACCATGTCGGACTTCACCCTGTTGGCCATCATCTACTTCGTCTTCATGGGCGCGGTGTTCGAGAAATCCGGCCTGGCCGAGCGGCTGTTGACCACCATCGGCATCGTCCTGGGCCCTCTGCCCGGTGGCCTGGCCCTGACGGTGGTGATCGTGGGCACCCTGTTGGCCGCGGCCACGGGGGTGGTGGCCGCGACGGTGATCGTCATGGGGCTCCTCTCCCTGCCGGTGATGGTGCGCTACGGCTACAACCACCAACTGGCCACCGGGGCCATCGTGGCCTCGGGCACCATGGCCCAGCTCCTTCCCCCCAGCCTGGTGTTGGTGGTGCTCAGCGATCAGATCGGCGTGGGCGTGGGCGATCTCTTCCTGGGCGCGCTCATCCCCGGGCTGATCCTCTCGGGTCTCTACGCGCTCTACGTGGTGGTGGTGGCCTTCATCCGTCGAGACTGGGCGCCTCCCCTGCCGCCGGAGGCCCGCACCCACCAGGGCTGGCAGCTGGTCCGGGAGGTCATGGTCTCCGTGGTGCCCCCGGTCCTGCTCATCTTCGCGGTCTTGGGCAGCATCTTCCAGGGCATCGCCACCCCCACCGAGGCCGGCGCGGTGGGCTCCATCGGGGCCTGTCTGCTGACGGCCATGAACCGCAACCTGAACTGGAAGCTGATCAAGGACGCGGCCCGCTCCACCGCGAACATCACGGCCCTGGTGATCATGATCCTCTTCTGCTCCACCTTCTTCGGCCTGGTCTTCGACCGCCTGGGTGGCCAGGACTACGTCCAGCAGCTCCTCATCAACCTGCCCGGCGGTTACTGGGGCTTCGTCATCGTGGCCAACATCGCCATCTTTCTCCTGGGCATCAACCTGGAGTTCATCGAGATCAGCTTCATCGCCATGCCTCTCTTCGTCCCCGCGGCCCAGGCCCTGGGCGTGGATCTGGTCTGGTTCGGCGTGATGATGGCCATCAATCTGAACATGGCCTTCATCTCTCCCCCTGTGGGCTTCTCCCTCTTCTACCTCCAGTCCGTGGCGCCTCCGGAGGTCAAGACCATCGACATCCACAAGGGGGCCATCCCGTTCATGTTCCTTCAGGGCTTGGCCCTGATCATCGTGATCCTCTTCCCCCAGACCGTGACCTGGCTGGTACAGCAGGGCGGCGGTTGAGCCCGACACGTCTGGGCTGGGAGTCCCGGGCAAGACCCATGGAAAAGGGCCTGGGCAGGCTTGCCCAGGCCCTTTTTGCCGCGGGTGTGGGGTGGGGCCGGTTCAGCGGTCCTGTCCCACGTACTCCAGGTACGCGGTCTCGGCCAGGCCGTGCCACCCCTGGATGGCATCTCGGAAGGCCAGCCACTCCTTGAAGACGGCCGCGAAGTCGGCGTCCTGGGCGGAGAACTCGTCGAAGAGCTCGAAGGCCGCCTCCTCGGCCGCCTTCATCACGTCGTCCGGGAAGGGGAGCAGGGTGATGCCGCCCTCTTCCAGGAGCTGCTTCAGGGCCGCGGGGTTCTTCGCGTCGTAGCGGGCCAGCATGATCATGTTGGCCTCGAACGCGGCGGTCTTGATGATCTCCTGGTAGATCTCAGGCAGGGCCTCCCACTCCTGCAGGTTGATCTGGACCTCCAGGGCTGGGCCGGGCTCCCACCAGCCGGGGTAGTAGTAGAACTGGGCCGCCTTGTGGAAGCTCAGCTTCTGGTCGTCGTAGGGCCCCACCCATTCCGCGGCGTCGATGGCGCCGGTCTGTAGGGCCTGGAAGATCTCGCCGCCCGGCAGCACCTGCACCAACACGCCCAGCCGATCCATCACCTTGGCCCCCAGGCCGGGGATGCGCATCTTCAGCCCCTGCATGTCCGCCAGGGACTGGATCTCCTTGTTGAACCAGCCGCCCATCTGCACGCCCGTGTTCCCGGCCGGGAACTGGATCACGCCGAAGCGCTCCCGGTAGAACTCCTGGAGCATGGCCAGGCCGCCTCCCTCGTAGAACCAGGCGTTGTTCTGCCGGGCCGTCAGGCCAAAGGGCAGCGCGGTGCCGAAGGCCGTCACCGGGCTCTTGCCCACATAGTAGTAGGACGCGGTGTGGCCGATGGGCACCGCGCCCTCCTCCACCACGTTGAGCACCTCCAGGCCCGGGGCCAGCTCACCCGCCGCGCGCACGTCGATCCGGAACTTGCCACCGCTCATGGCGGCCACCCGGTCCGCGAAGACCTGGGCACCGCCGAAGATGGTGTCCAGGGAGGGGGGCCAGCTGGTGGCCATCTGCCAGCTGATCTCCGGCAGCCCGCTGTCTGCAGCCGCCTCTGCCTGGAGCTGGGATGCAGGCGCGGCCCCGGGCACCTGCTGGCACCCTGCCAGCCCCAGCGCGGCCGCGCCCAGCGCGCCCTTGGCAGCCAGACCAAGAAACCGTCGTCGTTCCATAGCTCGACTCCTTTGTGATGGATGAGATGAGAGTGATGGGTGAGATGGACCTGCAGGGCAGATCGAACGGATCGGCACAGGTTAAGGAGGGTGACTTCCGGGATGCTGCACAGCTCGGTTCACTGGGGGAAGGTGCCTCCATTGTAAAGAGAAGTGGAAGAATGTCAAATCCCCAGGGCCCATTTCGAGGGCCCATCCCGGGGAGTCGGTAAGGAAAAGGCGACGAGAAGGGAGCCGGCGGAGTGGACCGGGCCTTTTCGCCCCGTGGCCCGACCGGGGGAACGGTGCCGGCCCCAGTGGCCCAGGCGGCTTCTGCCCGGGCCCACCCCGGAACGCGGAGATCCCGGGGCCGGGGCGAGACCACGGGGACACCGACCGGAGCGATCCAGACCTGGACCGAGACAGGGGCCCTCTGCCGCCTGGCCCCGAGGTCATGGGACAGGATCACCAGGGAAGGGGAGGGGAGGCTTCGGTAAAGTGAAGTCGATCCGGATCGTGTCCGGCCCTGGGGGACGTGCTCTCCAGCCGTCGGCGGCCAGAGGGGATACGGCCCCCCCCCGGACGGCTTGTTAAGGTGTTTCTGTTAAGCTCTATGACGTAGCCCCCGGCAAAACACACGAAAAGTGGTTTACTCCCTGGGTAGTACAATGGGGCCATATGGCCAGGTCCCGAGGGAGTCTGGTCCTTAACGTCTGAAATCCAGAAACCCCAAAATCCACGCATCCATCCCATGCATCCGTCCAGCCCTCTCCCCGAGCAGGCTCAACCCATCGGGGGAGCCGAGCCCACCCCCCTCGACCGTCGAGGGGTCCTGCTCATCGCTGTGGTGCTCTCTCTGGGTTTTCTGGTGGCCGTGCAGACGTGGCCCACCGAGCCCATCTCCGAGGCCCAGTGGAAGGCCTGGGCCGTGTTGACCGTCCTCACCCTGATCGCCCAACGGGTGGAGGTCCGGTTCCATCGTCAGTCCTTCTCCCCCAACCTGGTCTTCCTCTTCGCGGGGACCCTGCTCCTGTCTCCGTCTCTTTTCGTCCTCCAGACGGTGGTGGTCCACCTGATCGAGTGGGCCTGGAAACGCTGGCAGCGGAGCGATGCCCTGCGGGACTGGTATATCCAGCCCTTCAACATCAGCACCCATATCCTGGCCGGCCTCTTCGCGGTCCGCACCCATCACCTCCTGACCGCCTATCTCCCGGGGCCCGATCTCCAGATCGAGCTGGTGGCGGCCACCCTGGCCGCGATGGTCTACGTCCTCCTCAACCACCTGATCATCGGCGAAGCCCTGCTGGTGCTCCGGGGCATCCACTGGCAGGACTCCCAGCTTCTGGAGCTGGACACCCTGATGCCCGACTTCACCCTGGCCATGATCGGCTACACCATGGCCCTGCTGTGGACCATCGACCCCTGGTTGACCCTGCCGGCCTTGGTGCCTCTGGTCCTGGTCTACCAGGCGCTCCAGGTACCCGGGCTGAAACAGGCTGCGGCCAGGGACGAGAAGACAGGGCTCCTGAACGCCCGCCGCTTCCGAATGCGCCTGGAGGAGGAGCTGGCCCAGGCCGCCCAGCTTGGGCGCCCCATCAGCCTCATCATGGCCGATCTGGACCTCCTCCGCACCATCAACAACACCTATGGCCATCTGGCCGGGGATGTGGTCCTGGAACAGGTGGCCCGGATCATCCGCGACAACATCCGCGAGCAGGACCTGGCCTGTCGTTTCGGCGGTGAGGAGTTCGCCATCGCCCTGCCCGAGACCTCCCTGGACGGCGCGTACCGAGTGGCCGAACAGATTCGACAGACCATCGAGAAAGCGGCCATCTCCCTCCCCGAGTTCCACACCGCTGTCCGGGTCACCCTGAGCCTGGGGGTGGCCACATTTCCCCAGGACGGCCAGGACGCGACCGCGCTGCTCCACGAGGCCGACATCGCCCTGTACCACGCCAAACGTCTGGGGCGCAACCGGGTGGTTCCGGTGGCCGGGGTCCCCCCGTGGGTTCGCCTCGATCACCGCAACAACGTCCGCCACACCAGCGCCCTGGAGCCGGTGGAGAGGCACCGTGGAACTGGGGACTCGGAGCCCCGGGCCCGAGCGCTCCAGGGGGCTGGGGACCCCGGCTCGGCCCTGGAGCGGTGGACCCTCCGTGCCCTCAGGTGGAACGGCCTGGCCATGTGGGCGGCCCTGGGGCTCCTCCTGAGTGGGATGGCCTGGTTCCTGTCCCGGCTCTCACCCAACGCCCAGGTACTGGGCCTGCTGCTGGGGATGGCGGCCGCCACCCAGATCTTCCGAGTGCCCACCCTCCAGGGCGAGCCCTATGAACGGATCTCCCTCAGCCCTGGGGTGGTGCCCCTGGCCGCTCTGCTGAGCCCTGTGCCCGGCCTGGTCCTGGTCAGCCTGGCCCTGGGGCTGGTCCACTCCCTCCGTTGGCGGGCTCCGATCCACCGAACCCTCGTCCGTACGGTCGTCTACTTCGTCGCGGGGTTCCTCCTCTGGAAGCTCTACTCCCTGGCGCCCGTTCCCTTGGCGGTGGAGACCCTCCAGATCTGGGTGCCCTTTGTCCTGCTCGGAGGGCTGCTCTACTTCTTGGTGGAGACCGCCCTCCTCACCCTGGCCCTGGGGATGGGGAGCCGGCGTTCCCTCTACACCACCTGGCGCCAGACCTACCACGACCTCTTCTCCTACTACCTGGCCATGGCCGTCATCGGGCTGGGGCTGGCCCTCTTCTACAGGCTGGCCGGCATCTGGGGCCCTCTCCTGCTGGCGGTGCCGGGCTACATGCTCTATCGGTTCGAGCTCACCAAGCTGCACCGCGCGCTGCAGACCGTCGACCGCAGCGCGCGGGCCGCCTCCGCAGAGAGCTGGGCCAGGGCGTCGTCCTCCCTCCACGGGCCCGTGGCCAGCCCGGAGGAGCTCCGGCCCCACTCCATGGCCTCCAATCCCCGGGGCCGTCGGGACATGCCCTCCGTCCAGAGGACCGTCTGAGGAGACCTCCTCCGCGCCCCGGGGGCGCGCCGCCCGGACGCCGTCGCTCCCGCCCCCGATGGAGCCGTCCCCGGAGCGGAGCACCGCCCCGGCCCCCTTTGGCCGAGCCGGGGAATAGGGGAGGGCGACTCCGGCGCTCCAGGGCATCCCAGCGTTCTGGCCGACTCCTCGTCAGCCGGTTTTGCGCTACACTACACATCACGGACTGCTGTCGAGCCACGGACTCCAGACCATGGACCGCGATCCCCCGACCCCGGCCGGACCCAGGGCCAGCCCTGTCCACGCCCGTTCCAGGCGCCCCCTGCGTTCCCGATGGCCCGTCCTGGCCCTCCTCCTGGCCTGCACCCTGGCCGGCCTGACCCTGACCGCCGTGGCCCAGACTCCTCCGGCCCCGAGCCTGGACGCCCGGATCCCGGTGATGGTCCGCCTGCTGGACCCTCCCGCGGTGCCCGTGTTCGTCGCGGCCCGGGCCCGGCTCGGAGAGCCGGCGGCCGTCCAGATGGCCCAGGACCAGATCCGGCGTGTCCAGGCGGCCCAGGACCGATTCCTGGCCCGGCTGGTTCCGGGCCGGGCCACCCTGCTGTTCCGTACTCAACGGATCTACAACGGCATCGCGCTCCTGGTGCACCCGGAGGATCTCCCCCTCCTGGCCGGCATGTCCGGGGTGGACCGAGTGCAGCCCCTGCCGGCCTATCGTCCCGCCCGGGCGCGAGGCGTGCCCTGGGTGGGCAGCCCCCGGCTCTGGACTGCCCTGGACGGTCTCGGTGTCACCGGGCGAGACATCACCATCGGCATCGTGGATACGGGGATCGACTACCTGCACACGGACTTCGGCGGCCCCGGCACCGGCTACGCGGACAACGACCCCACCGTCATCACCGACGTGGTCGGCGGCATCACCTTCCCCACGACCAAGGTCGTCGGTGGATACGACTTCGCCGGCGACGAGTACAACGGCCTGGACCGACTGGTCCCCCAACCCGATCCCGACCCCATGGACTGCTGGGGCCATGGCACCCACGTGGCCGGCATCGCCGCGGGCTACGGCGTTCGGTCCGATGGTTCCACCTACCCGGGCCCCTACACCGGTCCCATCCCCTGGGAGGAGATGGCCCTTGGCCCCGGAGTGGCTCCCGAGGCCTCTCTGGTGGCCCTGAAGATCTTCGGCTGCCAGGGCGTCTCCCACCTCCTGAACCTGGCCCTGGAGTGGGCAGTGGACCCAGACGGCGACGGCGATTTCTCGGATCGTCTGGACGTGGTGAACCTCTCCATCGGCTCCAGCTTCGGCCACCCCCAGGACCCGGCCACGGAGGCCAGCGACAACGCGGCGCAGGCCGGCATCGTGGTCGTGGCCGCAGCGGGCAACAGCGGCGACACCTACTACTCCGTCATGTCCCCCGGAGACGCCGATCGGGTCCTCAGCGTGGGGGCCACCTCCCTGGAAGGGCTCCCCTTCCCCGGCCAGGAGGACCTCCCGCCCAGCGTGAGCAGCGTGGATGTGGTGGTCGGCTTCTCTGCCCGCGGCCCCCGTCGCGGGGATGCCGCCCTCAAACCGGACATCCTGGCCCCAGGGCACTCCATCGTCTCGGCCCGGGGCGGCAGCGGCAACGGCACGGCCGTCCAGGCAGGCACCTCCATGGCGGCCCCCTTTGTCAGCGGAGCCATGGCACTGCTGCGCGCCCGATATCCCTCCTGGCGTGTGGAGGAGCTGAAGGCCCTGGTGATGAACAGCGCGCTGCCTCAGGCACCGGCCGGCCACACCTTCCCCCTGCTCTACTACGGACCCGCGCGAGCCGGGGCGGGGCGGCTGGACGTGGTCCAGGCAGCTCGAACGGACGTGCTGTTGTACACGGTCCAGGCGCCTGGCCAGGTCTCCCTCTCCTTCGGCCGCGTGGAGGCCCTGGGACCGACCCGGGCCACCCGGACCGTACGCCTGGCGAACAAGGGACCCTTCACCCGCACCTACCTCCTGGAGTACATGCCCACGGTGGACATGCCCAGCGCCCGGGTGGAGCTGACACCCACCGGGCCCATCACCCTCTCCCCCTACGCCGCGGCCAACCTGGCCGTGGCTCTGGAGGTGGACGGCGACGCCCTGCGTCGAACCCCCGATCCCACGGTCCGGCCCCTGCTCACCTTCCCCCGCCATCGCCTCAACGAGGAGAGCGGTGCCCTGGTCGCCTGGCCCCTCCCCGCCCGTTTCCAGGCCACCCTGGACGGCCAACACTCGGTGCCGCCGGTCTCCTCCGGGCTCTCGGCCACCTTGACCCTGGAGCTGGAGCCCCGCACGGGCCAGGCCTGGGCCACCGGGACCCTTACCAGCCGCACCCCGGTGACCGTGACGGCCATCCACCTCCATCGGGGACACGCCACCGTCAACGGGCCGACCGCTCGGCCCTTGGTCACCCAGGTCCTGTCCTCGGTCCGTTCCCTCACCTTCACCGTGCCGGTGGTCCTGGATCGGGCACTGCGCCGGGATCTGGCCGGCGGTTTCCTCTACGTCGATCTCCACACCGAACGCTGGCCCCAGGGCGCGGCCCGAGGGCAGCTTCGACCACTGGGGCCCCTGCTGCGCCTGCCCCTCCACGCGATCCCCCGTCCGGTCTCTGCCATGGGGACCGAGGAGACCGTCCTGGACCTGGGCACCCGCCCCACCGGCACCTTCACCCTCACCCTGGCAGGGCGGGGACTCCTCACTGCCCCCTCCTTGGACCAGGCCGCGTTCCCCACGGACACGGTCTCCTTGGTCAGCCTGTTGGAGCTCCAGCTCCGCAGCCCCAACGAGGCCTCCAGCCCACCTTGGCTGGACCACGCGGACCTGAAGTACGTGGGCGTGGCCACGGATCGCCGCACCGCCCGCGTGCGCAGCGCCCGGGATCCGGTGGCCGCCTCCCGGCTGCTCTTCGGCCTGGCCACCTACGGCGAATGGGCCACCCCCAACCAGCTCATCTTCCGTATCGAACTGGACACGGACGAGGACGGCCAGGTGGACTACCGGCTGGAGAACGGGGACTACGGGAGCTTCCGCCACCTCCCCCCCACGGACGAGTTCCTCGCGATCCTGGAGGACCAGGCCTCTCCAGGCGCCCGAGAGCTCACCTATTTCCTGAACCTGGTCTCGGCCCAGGAGATGGAGACCGCCCTCTTCGACAGCAACGTCCTCCTCATGGCCGTGGACGCCCAGGCCGTGGGGCTGGACCGGAACAATCCAGACCTGAACTATCGGGTGGTGACCTTCAGCCGGGGCAGCCTGGAGGAGGAGACGCCGGTGGACCAGACCGGCTGGCTCCACTACGATCTGGAGCGCCCCGGACTGTGGGCCGCCAACCCGGCCCTGAGCGACTTCCCCATCTTCCCCGATCTGCCCCAGACGGCCATCCAGGTGACCGTGGACCGGGCCGGCATGCAGCACAACGGGAGCCGAGGCCTTCTCCTGCTCCACCACTTCAACCGTGCCGAGGCCCGGGCCCAGACCCTCCCGGTCCGGGCTCGCTGGCCGGTCTACCTGCCCTGGATCACGCGCCCCTGATCTCGGGGCCCCGGAGCCAACGCCGCGCAAAAAAAGCCCGCCGAGGGCAGACGTTGCCTCGGCGGGCCTGATCCCCCGGGACCGCTGTGAAGCCAGGGATGCCATGCCCCGTTTGCGGAAGTGGACCGGGTGCCGGTGTCTCACCGGGGCCGGACGCAGAAGGCCTGGTGGCCTCCTAGAAGGCCACCAGGATACGCCCACAGGAAGGGCAGTAGATCAGGTCATCGCCGTAGCGGACCGTGCCCACCAACCCTACGGGGACCTGCATGTTGCACACGCCGCACACGTCCTCCTGGAGGCGGGCCACCGCGACCCCCCGCTTGCGCTTGCGGAGCTGTTCGTACTCCTCCAGCAGGCTCGAGGGCAGCCGCGACGCGAGCTCGGTCCGCAGTTTCTTCAGGTAGACGTACTCCTTCTTGCGCTGGAGGAGCTCTTCGTCCCGGCTCTGTCGGCGGCTGGCGCATTCCTCCTCCAACCGGGCCAACATCTCCTGGAGCCGGGCCACCGTCTCGCCCAGCTCGTCCATCTGGCGCAGGATCTCGGCGGTGCGGTCCGCGATCATGTTGCGCTGGCGCCGCATGGCCCCAATGCTGGCCTCCAGGTTTTCCAGCTCCTTGGGATTGGTGATGGCGCCGCTCATGAGCCGCTTGTCGGCCTCGGCGATGCGCTCGTCCAGCGCGCGGATCTCCAGCTCCGCGTCGGCCCGGGCGCCCTGCAACTGTTGGAGCTCGGCCTCCCTCTCCTCCAGCTCCTGCCGGGCCTCCGCCAACTTCTCCTGGCCATAGGTGAGCTGCTGCAACCGCACCAGACGACGCTGCACTTTGGTCCAGGTGATGTCCACCTGTTGGAGCTGAAAGAGTAGTTCCTTGCGGTCCACCATGGGCTCTCCTTACTCCGTGCAACCCCTGACCCCGTGCGACCGCGGTGCCCCGGGGCACCGGCTCACGGGCTTCAGGCGTTCAGGTTCTCTGGGCCGACAGGGGCCGGCCGGTCCACTTCAGGGGGAGGCATGGCACATCCGGGTATCCACCGACCTCCGTGGGACGGGTTCGCTCTGCGAGGGCGACGTGGAAGGCAGGCAGGTGGGCGGAACAGGACTCGAACCTGTGACCTCCTCCTTGTAAGGGAGGCGCTCTGACCAGCTGAGCTATCCGCCCACGAGGGTTGGAGCTACGGAGCGCGTCGACGGTACGACGAAGAGGTGGCCACCGTTGCATGGTCGGGCAGAGCATCTCGAGTTTAAGTGTACCGCGAGCCCATGGCCTTGTCAAAGCCCATGGGGCTCCTCCCCTGCGTCCTCCCGGGGCTCCTCTCCCTCCGCGACCCACACCGGCCGCCCCTGGCCGCCCGGCAGCGGCGGGCCCACATAGCCCTGGGCCTCCAGCCGTTCCATCAGCCGCGCGGCCCGGGGATAGCCGATGCGCAGCTTGCGCTGGAGATAGCTGGTGGTGCAGCTCTCCATCCCCCGGATCAGGTCCAGGGCCTCCTGGAGGAGCTCGTCCTCGTCCTCCATCCGCTCCAACAGGCCCAACCAAGGGGCCACCCGCACCGCCGGCCCCTCCGGGTGTTCCTCCCGGTCCCGGGCCTTCCACCAGCCCACCACCCGCTCGATCTCCACGTCCGACACGTACGCTCCCTGGACCCGCAGCAGCTTGGACGCGTCCGGCCGCAGCAGGAGCATGTCTCCCTGGCCCAGGAGCTTCTCCGCGCCCGGGGCGTCCAGGATGACCCGACTGTCCACCTGGCTGGTCACCGCGAACGCGATCCGGGTGGGGAAGTTGGCCTTGATCAGGCCGGTCACCACGTCTGTGCTGGGCCGCTGGGTGGCCAGGATCAGGTGGATCCCCACTGCCCGGGACATCTGGGCCAGGCGGACCAGTTGCCGCTCGATCTCCTCCGGCGCGGTCATCATCAGGTCGGCCAGTTCGTCCACCACCAACACCAGGTAGGGCAGGGGCGCCATCCCGTCCTGGCGGCGGGCTCGGGCGTTGTAGCGGACGATGTCCCGCACCCCGAGCTCCCGGAAGAGGCGATAGCGGTCGTCCATCTGCAGCAGGAGCCACGTGAGGGCCCCGGGCACCTCGTCCACCTGGGTCACCACGTTCCCGATCAGGTGCGGGATCCCGTTGTAGCCGGGCAGCTCCACCATCTTGGGGTCCACCATGATCAGGCGCAGGCTCTCGGGGCCGTGGTGCATGAGCAGGCTCACGATGATGGCGTTGATGCAGACCGACTTGCCGGATCCGGTGGCCCCCGCGATGAGCAGATGAGGGGCCCGGGTCAGGTCCATCACCACCGGCCCGCCCCCCGTGTCCCGCCCCAGGGCCAGGGGCAACATCCCTCCGCGGCGCTTCATGGCCGAGCTCTCCAGGATCCCCCGCATGCCCACCAGGGTCTTGTCCGGGTTGGGCACCTCGATGCCCACGTAGGGGCGGCCCGGCACAGGGGCCTCGATGCGCACGCTGGGCACCGCCAGGGCCAGGGCCAGGTCGTCGGCCAGGCGCACGATCCGGCTCACCCGGATCTTCCGCAGTTGGCCGCCCCGCTCCACGTACAGGGGTTTCACCCCGAACTGGGTCACGGTGGGCCCGCTCTCCACGTTCACCATCTCCACCGGCACGTCGAAGTCGGCCAGGGTCTGTTGGATGAGCTCGGCCATGGCCTCCACGTCCCGGCTCCCGTAGCGGCCCCCGTCCGGGTCCAACAGGTCCAGGGGGGGCAACGCCTCTGCCCTTCGAGAAGGGGGGCTGGCTTCCCGGGGTGGCCTGGGGTGTCTACGGGCTCGGCGGGCGGGGG
>JALSIX010000013.1 GCA_026989655.1 Caldilineaceae bacterium | reverse complement strand
ACTTCAGTGCGTACAAGGGCACAGGGCGCACAACAAGAGGCTCGTAGTACGCACTTCAGTGCGTACAAGGGCACAGGGCGCACAACAAGAGGCTCGTAGTACGCACTTCAGTGCGTACAAGGGCACAGGGCGCACAACAAGAGGCTCGTAGTACGCACTTCAGTGCGTACAAGGGCACACCCGCCCCTGGACGGGCCCCCCGACCCAATTGACAGTGGACCTGAGGGTCCGCTACAATGCCCCGATACCGAGAGCCGTCTCCGGGAAGCCCAGAGCACCGTCTCCTGGCCGGTGCCGACCCCGGTCCTTCGCTCCCAGGAGCGCCCTCCTCCGTGAGCCCAACGCCGCCCTTGCGCCGTGCCCTCCACGCCCACCTGGCTGCCGGAGCCCTCCTGGCGGGCTTCGTCCTGGCCTTCTTCTGGCGCACCCTCTCCGGCGACGTCTTCCAACCCGCGGACGGCGGCGATCTGGTCAGCTTCCTCTTCCCTACCTACCGCTTCGCCGCCCGAACCCTGGCCGCGGGCCAGCTTCCCCTGTGGAACCCCCACCTCTACGGCGGTGCCCCCTTTGTGGCCGACATCCAGGCCGGCTTCCTCTACCTGCCCAACCTGGCCCTCTTCCTGGGAAACCCGGATTTCCCCTACACCGCGCTCCAGGGAATGGTCCTCGCCCATCTCTGGTGGGCTGGCCTGGGTCTCTACGCCTTGGCCCGTGCCCTGGGCCGCTCCTGGGCAGCCGCGGTCCTGGCCGGCCTGGCCTTCCAGTTCAGCGACGCACTTCTCATCCACCTGGGCAACCTGAACCTGGTGGCCGTCCTGTCCTGGATGGGCTGGGTATTGGCCGCGCACCACCGAGCCCTGGAAGGACGTCACCTGGGCTGGGCCGGTCTGGCCGGCCTCCTCTTCGCCCTGGGCAACTACGCGGGCCACCCCCAGAGCTCCTACTACGTGGCCCTGGCCCTGCTCCTCCACACCCTGCTCTGGTGGGCGGGCCCCGGCCGGGAGAGGGCAAACGGGGCCCCCTCCAGGGGGTATCGGAGCCTCCTGGCCCGGAGAGGCCCCCTGGGGGTCCTTGCCACCACGGCCGGGGTGAGCGCCCTCCTGACCGGGCCCATCCTCCTCCCTGCGTGGGAGCTGCTCCCCTACACCCCCCGGGCCGACCTGCCCTACCAGGCCACGGTGAGCTACTCCCTGGCCCCCATCCCTGCCCTGGTGGGCCTGCTGACCCCGGGTTTCTTCGGCCGGGGGCCGGCCCTCCACTGGAGCCTGTGGGACCGGGTGGAGCTGCCCTACCTGGGAGTGCCCACCTTGCTCCTGGCCCTGGCTGCCCTCCTCCTGGCACGGGAGCGGCGTCCCCTCCTGCCATGGGCCGGCCTGGCCCTCTTCGGCCTCCTGGTGGCCCTGGGCATCTACACCCCGGTCCACGGCTGGCTGACCCAGCTTCTGCCCGGCTACGGAGGATTCCGGGCACCGGCCCGGGCCATCGTCCTCTGGGCCCTGGGCCTCTCCATCCTGGCCGCGTACGGCCTGGACAGCCTCCAGGCCCGGCCAGAACGGCCCACCACCCATCCAGCCCAGCTCCGATTCCAGGCCCTGCTGCGGACCGGGGGACTGGCCCTGCTCCTCTTCATCACCCCCCTGATGTTCGCCACCCTCCTGGTCACCCAGAGCGACCCCACCGCGTTCCTGCGGGCATCCCTGGCCGCGCTGGCCGTGGCCTGGGCCACCCTGGCCTGGCTGGCCACCTGGCTCGCGATCCACCTGGCCACCCGGGGCGCCCTGAGACCCGGGTGGCTCGGCGCCCTGCTGGTGGCCATCCTCTTTCTGGAGCTGGCCACCACCGGCGCGTACACGGACATCAGCGAGACCGACCCCACCCGAGGGTTCCAACATCCGGAGATCCTGGCCTTCCTCCGGGAAAGGGGCCCCTGGGTGGAAGGCCCGGCCGGGCCCCAGCCCCTCTTCCGGATCGATACCCGCACGGAGATCCAGGATCTGTGGCAGCCGGACACGGCCGCGTTGACCGGGCTCCACGACGTGGGCGGTGTGGCCAACCCCCTGATCCTGCGCCACTGGGAGGCGCTGTGGCAGGCCACCGGAGGTCGCCACACCCGGATCTACGACATGCTCAACGTGGACTACGTCATCGTCCGAGACGGCACGCCCCTGCCTCCGGGGTTCACCCTGGCCTTCGACGCGCCCGGGCCTCTGGCCGTCTACCGCCATTCCGATCCCCTGCCCCGGGCGTGGCTGGTCACAAGGGCCCGCACAGTGCCCGACCCAGCCGCAGCCCTGGCCGCGCTCCAGGACACGGACTTCAACCCCGCCCAGGAGGTGATCCTCCTGGATGGCCAGGTTCCCCCGGACTTCACCGCGGCCGGGGATGGCCCCCTGGGCTCCGTGCGGATCACCGCCTACGGCCCCAACGAGCTACGGCTAGAGGTGGAGAGCTCGGGGCCTGCCTATCTGGTCCTCAGCGAGGTCTGGTATCCGGGGTGGCGGGCCACGGTGAACGGCACGGAGGCGCCTGTGCTGCGAGCCAACTACGGGCTCCGCAGCGTGCCCGTGCCGGATGGCAAGGCCACGGTGCGTCTCTGGTTCGCGGCGGATCGCTTCCGCCTGGGAGGGCTGGCCGGCCTGCTGGGGCTGGTGTTGCTGCTGGCCGTGACCCGTATCTGGAGGAAGATCGTCCCCGGGAGATGATGCGACGAGCGGCCGTCCGCGATCCTGCCCGGAGGGGGGTACGACGGTGGACGGGCATTCTTTCACCCCATGGAGGCGGTCCCGGCCACGGACAGGCCTGTCGCCAGGCGTCCAGGGCGCGGCGTTGAGGTCCGTTTTCCGGCAGTCCTGGCCGGGTCTCCCCGGCACGAGAGGTCTGGCTCCGGGAGGACCGGAGCACCTGCAGGAACCGGCTCGGTGGCCCCTGCACAGGACACGCTATCGGGAAAAGGAGGAGGACCCACAGGCAGCGGAGATGCCCCATAATCAGTCCGTGACCAGGCGGTAGCCGTGCCCCCGCACGGTGCGGAGGAAACGGGGTTTGGCCGGGTCCGGCTCGATCTTGCGCCGCAGCCGGTTGATCGCGCTGCGGATCCGATGCTCGTCCGTCAGCTTCTCGTACGCATAGCCCTGGCCCTCCAACAGGAAGGTAAGCTCCTCCGGGGTGCAGACCTGGCCCCGCCGCTGGAGGAGGTGGTCCAGCAGGGTGTACTCCTGGGGTGTGAGGACGACAGGCCGGCCCAACACCCAGAGCTGACGGGTGGCGGCATCCAGCCAGAGGCTCTGCTGCAGGGCCTCTTCCGGGCTCTCCTCGCTCTGCACCCGGGAGGAGAGGACCTGGCCCGTCAGGGCCAACAGGACCACCAGGTGGGCAAAGGCCAGCAGCTCGTCCGTGGTGTACAGGGCCTCCGGATCGTATCTCCACAGACGCTTCAAGGCATCGCCGTAGAGGACAGCGAGATAGTCCTGGAGGGTCAGGCCCAGCCGTTGCCGGCACGCACGGCGGACCGACAGGATCCCGGCCAGGCTCTGCTCCCAGGAGGGGCTGGCCGAGACGGTTCTCTCCCCGGTATCGGTGTCCGCGGCTTCCTCCTCCCAGGCCAGGTGGAGATCGATCCCGTCCTCGGCCTGGGTTTCGGCCAGGACCTGGAGATCGCTCTCGAAGTCCACCCGCTCCAGCAAGGTCAGGTCGGTCAACAGATCTCGAAAAGCCCCCTCCAGATGGACGTAGTCCAGGACCACGAAGTCCGCTCGGGCCTGGGTGAAGTCCAGCAGCCAGGTCCGTCCCTGCCGGCCCACCACCACCCGGTCCAGGTCCACCTGGCCGTGGATATGGGCCACCAACATCTCGTCCAGGGGACGGAACGCCTTTCGTTGCCAGGCCTCCCAGGGCAGAGGCAGGCGGGTCGAGCGGCCACCCGGCTCCCGAAGCAGAAGTGCGGCCCCTTCCAGGGCCAGGCGCCCCAGCCCTGCATGGTCCAGGGCCCGGTCCAGGGCCGTGATCCGGGCACGCAGGCCCTGGAGGGCCTCCTTGGGCCCCAGGAAGAAGGTCACCGGATCGGCCATCTCGGTCCGGCGGCGTCCCCGGGCATGCCACCCAGCAAGGGTGGTGGTGAACAGGCGCTCCACCACCTGGGCCACCTGCGCGGGGGAGAGCCGGGGCATGGCCGTGCGCAGGGGGCGGAGGACGTCCCGCTGAGCCCCGATAGGACGGTAGAGGGCCATCACATAGTGGACCGAACGTTGCATTTCCTCCCGCAAGAGCTGCCCCGGGTCCGGGTCCCCGGGCGCGAACTGCTCGTAGCGATCGGCCTCTCGTTCGCCCGCCTCCCGTCCGGCGTAGACCACCACACCCCGGGTGCGGCCCCGATCCCCGCGGATCTCCTCGTAGGCCAGACAGATGGAGCCAGGCCGATCCATGTATCGAGGGCCCAGGATCACCTGGCGGGCGTGGGGAAAACACCGACCCAACAGGCGTTTCAGCTCCCAGATCCGGGCCTCCACGTGGCGATCCAGCTCGGGTTCCAACAGCCCCACCAGGCCGGCCCAGGAGAGGCCCTCGGTCCAGCGGACCTGGGGTGTGGGCGGTGTGAACTGGACCAACAGCTTCTGCACCCGCTCCACCATGGCCTGGGGCCCTTCCTTCTTGTCCAGGTAATCCACCGCGACCGGCATCCCCTCCAGCACCGAGCCCAGGGCCTCTCGGGCGGTGCGGTAGTCCGGATAGTCGGTCAGGATGATCTTGGGGATGGGGGCATAGCGTTCCTCCTTGGCCAACTGGATGCCGCTGACGTCCTTGTCGTCGTCATCGTCCACCATGCGCACGTCCAGAATAGCCAGGTCCACCGGCCGCGTCTCGAAGAGCTCGCGGGCGTCCTCGACGGTGTGCGCGGGGACCACCTGGTAGCCGGCCTGCTCCAGGTATTCGGCCCGGGTCTGGAGAAAGGCCTCGTCGTTGTCCACATAGAGGATGAGCGCCCGGGGTAGGGCTTCAGCATCTGTCATACCGGTCTGAGCTCCTTGTTCTCTTGGCTTCAGGTTCCATCCTTGTCGTCCAGGTTGCCGGATCCGGCCGCACTATCCACGTCGATATCCAGAAGCCGACCCAAGAGCGCCCTGATCTGCGCACTGGATTCATCCATGCGCCGATTGGCCTCTTTGGCGATCTTCCACAGAAAACCGCTGCAGATGTCCAGAAACACCCCCCCGAGCCCCGCGAGTATGGACCACACCGGCATCTCGCTTTTCGACGCGGTCGCAAACGCGAGCCCGACCAATCCAACGCCCACCAATCCGATCGACACACTCAGCCTATAGGTCCACCAGGCCTGGCGACGGCGCTCTGCGTGATCCTGTGCCAGCTCCTCCAGAAGCTGTCTGGCTCCTCTCTGCAGCCCTCCGACCCGATCACCGACCCAGATCGCCTGGCGAACGACCCGAAAAAGGACCTCGTATCGCTGCTCGCTGGGAAACAGACGGATCAACAAGACCTTCCAGATGGACGCCGGTTCAGAATCGCTTTGCAAGAATCCCTCAGTCAGGTTATCCAGGACCCGTTGGAGGAACTGGGGCTCGTCGAACCGGGTCACCAATATCTTGGGGACAGTTGGGGCCACGGAATAGGCCACCTCAACCCCACTTGTATCCGATGGATCCTCGTTGTCCTGAAGACGCACATCGATGATGGCCAGAGCGAAACGGCCCGCTTGCAACTTCTCCCGTGCCTCCTCGGGGCTGGCTGCTGTCTGGACCTCATACCCGTTTCGGGTCAGGAAATCTGCCATGCTCTGTGCGCTGAGGTCATCGTTGTCGGCCACCAGGATCCGTTTCCTCGCTGGATGAGCCATAGCGCCACCTTATCCCCGATCCTCCAGGGCTATCCACTGAAGATGGGCAGGCGCAGGGCCATGGTGGTGCCCTGTTCTCCGGTCTCCACGATGCGCAGTTGGCCCCCGTAGGCCTCCAGGAGGACCTG
>JALSIX010000012.1 GCA_026989655.1 Caldilineaceae bacterium | reverse complement strand
GAGCAAGGCCCAGGTGGCCACGCGTGCCAAGGCGGTGATAGAGCCCTTCGAAACCGTGAACCCCCAGGCGGTGGAGATTCCCACGATGATCGTCGAGTCGGACAACGATCCGTTGGTCGAAGCGACGCTACGTGAGCAACTGAAAGCAACCTACCCTGCTGCTTCCGTGTATACATTTCATGCAGCGGGACATTTCCCGTATGTCAATGAAGCCGACACCTATACCGAACTGCTCCGATCTTTCTTCGGCGATTGATGGAAGCCCCGCCTGCACTTCCAGTGGGAACACGGTATCGGGCAAGAAGTTGGCGACGGCAAAACGACGACACACCCAATAATTCACAATTTTAGCCAAATGGAGGAGTGAGCATCCTCAGATGCGGCATCGCCCCTCTGGAATCGGCATCTGAGGATGCCGACTCCCCTACGAATTCGTGAACTGCCGATCATCGCCTGGACAGATTGCCAGTGAGATACAGCACGAGGCTGCGGGGGATTGAGCGGACGGAAACCCGGCCTCACATCCCGTGCAGCAGACCGGCTTCGCTTCGGCTCGCCCGCCGCTGACGCTGGCGTTAGGCGGTACGAGCTGAGAGGCAGCCAACCGCCCCCAAACCATGGGGCAGACTCTGCCTTAACCCAGGCTCAGCCCCTTTCCCATTGCAACCACTTGCAATACCCCTGCGCGAGCCTGGCTTGCTTGAGCCCCCTGGGGCTCCTGTGGTATACTGGGGCCACCGTGAAACGGATGTTCGACCCAGGGTTTCCCCGAGGACCATGCCGGCGCAGAGACGACGTGGGCGCACCCGTCCCTCAACAACCCTCCCCCAGTTCCTCCAACGCAGCGACGTGGCCGGCCTGATCCTGGTCACCGTGGCCGTGTTCACCCTGCTGAGCCTGCTCACGGGCAGCCGAGGCGCACTCACCGCCGCGTGGATCGACCTGCTGGAACGCGCAACCGGCAGCGGCGCCTGGCTCTTCACCCTGGTCGTCGGCGGATGGGGCCTCTGGATGGTCATCCGCGCCGTGGATCGGATGCCGAACCCACCCTGGCAACGGCCCGCCGGTCTCCTGCTCCTGTTCCTGGGCTACATCCTTGGCGCCTCCTTGGCCATGCCCAGCACCGGAAACAGCCCGGCCGGAGGTGGCCAGATAGGGGCCTGGCTCGCCGAGACCCTGAGCCGGATCCTGACCCCCTTGGGGGCCGGCATGGTGGCCCTGGGCATGGGCGTCGCCGGCGCGGTGATGGTGACGGATCGGCTCCTGGTGGAGATCGCCCTGGCCCTCTGGGACGAGGCCAGGGATGTCTGGGAGAGCTGGCGCGCCCGTCAAGGGGCTGGACCCCCCCTATCCCAACCCCCTCTGGACTGGAACGCGGGACCCACCCCCTGGTGGCGACGCGGGTTCCTGCGCCGGCTCCTGAGGTGGTCGCAGGAACAGGAGACCCAGGCCATGGGCCCTTCGGAGGGCCCGGCTCTCCGGCCCCGGGCCCCCGAACCGAGACCCATCTCCCCGGGACCGTCGCCCGCGGCGCCCCCCCAGGCCCAGCCACCGCCACCGGGAACAGAGGTCCTGGTACCGGGCCGGGCCGGTGCCCACGCCTGGAAGTTGCCTGCCATCGACCAGGTCCTGGAAGCCTGGGATCGCTACATCGATCCGGACGAGGAGATCCGCCGTCGCGGCAAGCTCATCGAGGAGACCCTGGCCCTCTTCGGGGTCCCCGCGGACTTCGAGGGCGTCAACGCGGGACCTACGGTGACCCAATATCTCATCCGGCCGGGCTATGTGGAACGGGTGGTCCGGGGCGAGGTCAAGCGCACCAAGGTCAAGGTGAGCAAGATCGCGGCCCTGGCCAACGACCTGGCCCTGGCCCTGGCCGCCCCCAGCGTCCGCATCGAGGCCCCCATCCCCGGCACCAACTACGTGGGCATCGAGGTGCCCAACACCAACAACAACGTGGTGGGCCTGCGGGAGCTCATGGAGAGCGAGACCTTCCGACGTCTGCGGGAGAAGGCCCGCCTCCCCATCGCCCTGGGAGAGGATGTGCGGGGCGAGCCCGTGGTCACAGATCTGGCCCGGATGCCTCACCTCCTGATCGCCGGGGCCACCGGCTCTGGAAAGTCCGTGTGCATCAACGCGATCATCGGCTGCCTGCTCCTGACCCACACGCCGGAGACCCTTCGTCTCCTCCTCATCGACCCCAAGATGGTGGAGCTGACGGTCTACAACGGCATCCCCCACCTCCTCAGCCCGGTGGTGACCGAGGTGGACCGAGCCGCGGGGGTCCTCTTCTGGGCGGTCAAGGAGATGGAGCGGCGATATCAGCTCCTGAACAAGGCCCGGGCCCGAGACCTGGTGCGCTACAACCAGGCCCTGCGCCAGCGCGGCGAAGCGCCCCTGCCCTACATCGTGGTGGTGGTGGACGAGATGGCCGACCTGATGATGGCTGCGCCGGAGGAGGTGGAGAAGCACGTATGTCGTCTGGCCCAGATGGCCCGCGCGGTAGGCATCCACCTGATCGTGGCCACCCAACGGCCCTCGGTGGACGTGATCACCGGCCTGATCAAGGCGAACTTCCCAGCTCGGATCGCCTTCGCGGTGACCAGCCAGACCGACAGCCGGGTGATCCTGGACATCCCCGGCGCGGAACGGCTCCTGGGGCGGGGGGACATGCTCTTCATGGCCCCGGACAGCAACAAGCTGGAACGGCTACAGGGAGCCTACCTGGGCGACGAGGAGATCGGGCGCATCGTCCGCTACTGGCAGGACCAGGCCCAGGCCGCAGTCCCCCCCCAGGCGACCGCAGCTCGGGAGAGCCCGGACCCCCGCCACGAGGCGTCCCCGCCCCGACCGGCACCGCCCTGGGCCGACTCGCCTGCCCAGGAAACCCAGGAGAAGCCTTCCCCGGCCACCTCGGACCCACGTCCGGACCCCCCTCCCCGTCGCCTGGAGCCCACAAGGCCTTCCCGGGCCCGGCCTCTGCTGGAGCCCCCCCTGTTCCGGGAGATCGAACGGATGCAGCGAGAGGACGCCCGGGACAACCTCTTCGACGAAGCCGTTCGCGTGGTCCAGGAGGCTGGCCGGGCCTCCGTCACCCTGCTCCAGCGCAAGCTCCGTATCGGCTACAGCCGGGCCAGCCGTCTCATGGACCAGTTGGAGGAGGCCGGCATCGTGGGCCCAGAATCCCAGGGGAACCGCGGCCGGGTGGTCTACACCCGCGGGGCCGACGCGCCTGGAGCCCACTCCTCCCGGCCCGGCCAGGCAGACGAGAGAGCCGCCCCCGAGGACGAGGACGGCCCTCCACGGGTGTGGATGTGAAGCGACCATGGACGAGAAGCCAGGCGCCACGGCAGCCGAGGACGGCCCGACAGAGGCCAACCGGATCTCCGAGGCCCTCCTCCGCTCCGTCATCGTCCTATGGCAGCAGGAAGGAGAGCGGATCCGCCGTGTCCCGGCCGTGGGCAGCAGCATGCTCCCCCTGATCGCGGAAGGCGATCTGCTGCTCGTCTCGCCGGGAACCCAGGGCATCCGTGTGGGCGATGTGATCGTCTTCCACACGGAGAGGGGCCTGATCGCCCATCGGGTCCTGGAAGTCCGGCGGAACCGCGACGGACGGACCTGGTTGACCAAGGGGGACAACACGCTCACCCCGGATCCACCGGTCCGCGACGAGCAGATATTGGGACGGGTGGTGGGCATTGTCCGCCCCAATGGCCGATACATCCGCCTGGACTCTCGGCTCGGGCGATATCTCGGCCGGGTGCTCTCGGTCCTCTCGTGGGGGAGCGAAAAGGCCTACCGGCTCGCAAGAGGAGCCCAGGAGAGCCCACTGGGCCGATGGCTCGAGCCGGTGTTGCGGCTGGGACAAGGGGTGTGGAAACAGCGTTTGCTGCGGCTACGCCAGAAACTGATCCGAACGGTGGAGCGCGGCTCGTCTCAGGAGACGGGCCCGTAGCCCTCCTCCTCACGGGCGCGCCTGACCAGAGCCTCGTACAGGCGACGGTTCTGGATGAGCCGTTGCTGATGATCCAGATACCAGAACACCATCTCTGCCAGCAGAAAGCCGCCCAGGAGCCAGATCATCGTCATCGTCCTTGTCGCTCTGAAAGGGAACCCGGTCCTGCTCCATTGAACTACATCGTTGGGCTGGATGGGATAGGCCAATTGCCTCAATCCCTGCTTACGAGAATCGGGAGAGATCGACCATATCGGGCAGCTCTGCATCCGTGTATCCTGATCTCTAGAGAGCGAAGCCTGGCCCTCTGATACCCTGGAGGAGGCGCCGTTGCCCAGCCCTGGCACCCTTCCCCAGGGCGCGGATCCGGGGAACACCGACGTCCACGCCCCGTCCCTATCTCCGGGGGGCGTGCCAGCGGGTCCTCGGAAACCAACCCGAGCCATCCCGGTCCCAGGCTTTCCGGTGTCCATGAAGCCCCAAGATCGCTTGCTCCTGGCCTTTGCACGTCAGCATCTCACCGAAGCCCACCGAGTCCAGATCGAACGCCTCTGCTCCGAGCACGTCATCGACTGGGCCGCGCTCTTCCGCCAGGCCGAGGCCCATCGGATTGCCCCTCTGGTCGGGCACCATCTCCAGGGCCTGGATCCGGACGCCCTGGGCATTCCCCCACCGGTCCAGAGACAGTTCAAGCTGGCCCAGTACTCCAGTGCCCTGCTCCAGGAACGCCGCCGACGCATGTTGGTGGAGGCACTCCGGTTCTTCCGGGAAGCGGGCATTCGCGCGATGCTGATCAAGGGAGGCGCCCTGGCCGAGGTCGTGTATGCCTTTCCCTGGCTCACCGTCTCCGAGGACATCGACCTGGTCCTGGATGTGCGGCGCTCGGAGATCGACGAGGCCACCCACCGGCTCTTCGAACGACGGCTCCACGGATCGGGGATCGAGTTCGACTACTTCGAGCACCACGATGTGACCCTGAACGGCGTCCTCCCCGTGGACTTCCAGCGTATCTGGGCGGAAGCCCGGCCCCTGGCCCTCGACGGCGAGACCGTGTACGTGATGAGGCCGGAGGACCTGGTCCTGTCCCTCTGCATCAACAGCTGTCGGAAACGCTACCTGCGGGTGAAGTCCCTGTTCGACATCGCAGAGACCCTGCTCCATTATCGCCCCGCCCTGGAATGGCAGGTCCTGGCAGAGCGGGCCAAGCGCTATCGCTGCAACAACATCGTGTACACGGCCCTCCTGACCGTCCAACGGACCGTTGGGGGAGAGATCGCCGCGGCCATGTTGGATGCCCTCCACGTGCCGAGAGGACGGGCCCTCCTGATCCGGGGTCTCCTTGGGACCCTGCTCCGCACCCTCTCCCTCGGCTCCGTGCCGCCGCGGCCCCAGATCCCCCCGCGGGAGCTGTTCGGCCGCCAAGTGGAGCTCTCGCTGCTCCTGGTGTACGCCACCTACAGCCCCTGGCAGGCCTGGGCCAAGGCCCGCCAAGCCGTGGCAGGTCGAGCGCCGTGAACACCTGCTTCCAAGTCGGCCGCCCGTTCCGGCCGTCCCGGAAGGACCGGCCTGTAATCTTGATGACAGGATGGGGGGTTGCGCCCGGTAGCCATCTCTGCTATGATGGAATCGGCTCTATCTCGGTGCCATGGGCCCGGGCAGACCCAGCCCGGGGCGATGCCCATTCCAAATCGTTTTCCTCCACATTCGTTCCCGTGGCCGGGATACCGTGGTCCTTTTGTCAGCACAGCAGAGGAGTGATCCCATGGAGAAACACCTGACCGCTTCCCAGTCCCACCTCCCGAAGGACGAACGCCCGTCCTATCAGACCCCCGCCGTGGTCACCTACGACGAGGAGACCCTCTGGAAGATGCTCGGGCCGGCCCAGACCGGTCTCTCCAGCACCTTTGGCGGCCCATAGGCTCTGGCCATCGGACGTCGACAATCCAAGAGCTGGACGAAAGGGGTCGTGTCGGCCCCTTTCGTGTGTGTCTCTCTCATCTGTTCGTCCCACCTGCCACCGCTCCGGATCTATAGCCCGCAGGCCAAACTCCTGTGCCGGACCGTCCCCCCACCCACGCTGCCCTCTCCGCGGCTGCCCACTGGCAGTGGCGCTTCCACGCGTTCGACCGTATGGCCGCGATCTACACGGATTCCCGTTCCTTCGCAGAGCTCTTCCAGCACCGGTATCGACGCATGGTATCCCGGGGATATCTCCAGGAGGTGGAGGTGAGGTATGGGGTCTTCGCCGCCCAGGAGAACCCCTGGAGCACACCCGTGGTGGTCCTGGACCGGGAGGTATGGCCCATGGCCCATCCAGAGCTCCTGGAGTGGTTCGCCGCGGAGGCCATCCTCCGGGACATCCTGCGCAGGGTGCGAACGCATTTCCTCGTCCACGCCGGAGCCGTGGCCCATCAGGGCCGGGCCCTTGTCCTCCTGGGCGACTCCATGTGGGGCAAGACCACCCTGGTGCTGGAGCTCCTGCGCTGTGGATTCCACCTGCTGTCGGACGATCTGGCCGCCATCGAACGCGGGAGATCTCGGGTCCACGCCTTTCCCCGGGGCCTCCAGATCCGACCGGAGACCCTGGAGCTGTTGGGGATCCAGCCGCCGGAGAACGCAACGATGCCGTGGACGGACAAGCTCGTGGTGGACGTGGAAGCGCTCTTCCCGGGCCAGGTTGCAGAAGAGGCCGAGCTGACCTACGTGGTCGCCCTGTTCGACCCCGACGCCCCATCCTGGGAGGAGCGCACCCGCGCGCCGCTGCAGATCTGGATGGAGTGGGTGCCAGAGGACCTGCGGCAATCCCTGGACACCCACCCCCATGTCCACCGGGTCGAACAGGGGTCGCTGCACGGCTTTCCCCTGCTGCGGATCCATGCCCAAGATAAGCACGCGGTGCTGGCCCAGATAGAGGCCCTGGCCGCCCGCCATCGAGCCCCCATCCTGAATGTCTGGCAGTGGGAAGAGCATCGGCCGTCCTTCACAGGGCCGGCCCGACTCCAGGAGATCCGCCCCAGCGAGCTCATCCCGGACATTCTCCAGCGGTTCCACCTCGGCACCCGCTCCGCCGTCCTGGAGGAACACCGCCATCGGTCTCTGCCCCTGACGGTTGAACTCCTGGAACGGCTGGCCCAGGCCCGCTGCTTCCGCCTGCAAGTGGGCCCGGTGGATGCCATGGCCGATCTCCTCTGTGCTCTGTTCTAGGGACGGGATCCACCACGCACGGCCGATCCCCCGTGGCAGCGGGGAAGCCGTGGCTCGGTTGCCACGATGGCCTCCTTCACCGGCGGATGTGGGGCAGATACAGCCGGTGCGCGGACACCCGCAGGCGCACCTGGGCGGCTCCATCGTATTCGATCTGGACCGGGAACAGGATGCCGGAATGGGCTGCCCCGGTGCGAGGGGCGGTCCCGCGCAGGGCCAGAGGAGCCCGGGAGAAGGTGCGGACAGCCTCCAATTCCAGGGTGGCCAGGGAGAAGGGCGTGGAGGCCCCGCCGCCCAGACTGCCCACAGCCACATCGATGGCTCCCGAGGCGTTGTCCCAGGAGCGGGTCAGCTCGGTGGTCAGCGGCGAATCTGCCAGGCGCACCTCCCTGACCCGGACCAGATCGGGATCCATCTGGAGGTGCAGGGCGACGGCGTCGACCTGTTGGCCGGACTCGCCGCTCACGGTGATCTGGACGGTGAAGCGTTCGCCCTCCTGCCTGCCCGGAAGCCAGCCGATGAGCTCTGTCCCGGCCCCAGCCGAGGGAACAGCCGTCTCCCCATAGTTCTTCGCCAACAACGAGAAGTCCTGGATGGTGACACAGCCGTCCTCGTCGAAATCGATGGGGGTGATGTCGATGCCCTCCAGACCACATCGGCCGAAGCCCGCGGCCAGGAGGGAGAAGTCCAGCAGGTCCACCACCTCGTCGTCCACGGCATCCCCTTCCAGCAGCAGCCCCATATCCACCTCGTTCTCCCCAGCCACCAGCGCCACCGTGCTGGAACGTGCCAGGGTATGGTGGTTCTCCACCTCGAGGACGTAGTCTCCGGGCGGGATGTCGGCGATCCGAAACTTCCCGGACGTATCCGTCTGCACGGTGAACGCATGGCCCGGGCCCGGGGCTCCCAGGGGTGTCAGACGGACGAAGAGGGGGGTGATCCAGCGCTCGTGGGGCGGCTGTGGGCGCCCTTCCAGGCGTACCGTGGCCCGCAGGGAGGCGCCAGGCATCACCTGGAGAGAGCTCCCCTGCCGCTGGCCGAGCATGGAGACCCCCTTCCAGGTGAGATCCGTGGCCCGGGGCGCGGCTTCGCCCAGACGCAGGGGGGTCTCCGCGCGGGCCGCGATGGCCCGGAAGGTCACGGTGGCCAGGGTGAACGTGCCGGTGACCGGGGTGCCCAGCGTGCCGGCGACGAAGTCCACATGACCCCGGCCGTTGTCGTAGGTGTTGGAGAGGACCGTGGAGAGCCGATCGCCGGGCACCACCGAGACCACCTGCAGCACCGCGGGATCGAAGTCCAGGTAGGCTGCAGCGCCGTCGAGGGCCTGGTCACCGGTGACCACGACCAGATCCACCCGAAAGGTCTCGCCAACGTGGACCGTGGCGCGCTCCGGCTGCACCCGGATCTGGGCCTGTCCACTTCCCGGGGGCGGGGCTGCTGTCGGTGTCCGCGTGGGGGAGGGCGTCGGGGTGGCAGGAGGGTCTGGGCTCAGCTCGGGGTCGGGGCCTGCCTGATAGTTCTGGAGGACCTCCCCGGCGCTCAGTGCCCGAGCATAGAGAGCCACCAGGTGGTATGTGCCCTGCCATCGACGATCCGCGCCGAACTCATTGGCCAGGATGAGGGAATAGGCCTCGTTCCACGCGGTCAGGTCGCCCCCGACAAGGGCCCGGCTGCGCTCGACCCCGTTGATGTAGAGGCGAGCCGTGCCGCCGGAATCTCGGGTGTAGACCACATGCATGAGCTGGAGCTGGAGATCTCCCTGGGGCGAACGCAGGGAAGGACGGCCGCTGCTGTCGGTCTCCGTGGTCCGGAACCGGACATCGAACCGATCCCGCGCCTGGCCCAGGACGAAGTTCTGGTTGTACTTGTCCTGGGAGATGGCCAGGATCCGGGCCGGTCCGTCCGGTTGGAGGCTGGAGGGTCGAATCCAGGCCTCGACCGTCAGCTCATTCGCGGCCTTGACCCGCTGTACAAGCCCCTGGGCATTGGCCGTGGAGACAAGACGCACACCTCCTCCCACGGTCAAGGCCCCCTCCAGCCACTGGACCCGATCCGGCAGGTCGATCCGGAGGTCCAGGGAGAGGCCGGAGCCCCCGCGATCGCGCACCATGGTTCCCTGCCCCTCGTCGAACAGATAGAGGGACAACAGACCGTCCTCGACCCGTCCCAGGCCAGGGGATGGCCCTGTGACCACAGGGGTCGGGGTGGGGGTGGAGGTCGGCGGGGGGGACGGGGTGGCCGTGGGCGGAGTGGGCCCATCGCCGGCCACCTGGAAGACGCCCTGGAGGGCGTTCCACGAATCGTTCCCCCCTGTCCCGGTGAAGATCAGCACGAACCGACGCCCGTCCTCACTCGTCCACCGGTTCGAGAAGTTCCAGAAAAACACCGAGCCATAGCCCCCCCAGTTGGTGTAGTACCCCACCGTCCGCCACGGCCCCCAGGGTGTGGGCGCCTCGTACAGCCCCAGATTCCCTCGAAAGCTCGCGGTGTGCTCCGTGGCCAACAGAAAACGGCCCAGCCCTCGGTTGTAGGTCACGCTCACCGTCCACCCCACCCCGGCCGCGTCCTGGAAGACCGGCTCCCGGGCGCGCAGGTCTCCGGTCCAGCGAGGTGTCCCGCTCCCATCCACGCCCCCGAAGAACTCATAGGCCGAACGATCCCACAGCCGCTCCAACGGCACCCGGGCCAGATCGATCCGCCCCGGCTGCTGGATTCCCAGGCGAGAGCTGTCCACCAGGCGGATGAAGTAGACGTACACATACCCATCCCACGCGTCCGCATAGCCTGGCCCAAACTGCGCGAAGGTGGGCAACACCAGTCCCTCGTCCCGGGTGAACGCCCAGGGCGCCCGTTCCCACGTCGCCCCTCCATCCATGGAGCGGGCCAGCCGGGCCTCCCGGTAGTTCTCCGTGTTCGAGCCCGGGGAGACCCACATGTACAGCGTTTCCCCGATGGCCAGGATCCCGTAGCTCTTGCCCCCGAACTGGGCAGGATGCTCGCTCCGATACCCGCCCCACACGTTCACCCCGCGAAAATCCGGCCATCCGCCCTCCAGGCGGGCCACCCCCAAGCTCACCCGTCCCAGGGAGTTGCTGCCGCCGAACCCGCCTCCATCTCCCCACGCGGCATACTGGTTCCCATCCCCAGACCACGTCACCGCCCAGTTGTCGCTCCCCGCCGCCAGTTCCTGGTGCGTCTCCCAATCGAACTCCACCCCCACGATCCGCTCGCTCCACGGGTAGGGTGGTTCCCCGGAAAGCTGGGCGGCACCGGCTGGAATCCGGGAGGGCCAGGCCGCGCGGGCAGCCCCCCCGAAGAGATACACACCGATCAGGGCGAGGATGGCCAGGCCGCCGAACAAAGTCCCAAGCTGTTTCCGATGCATGTGTCCTGTGCCTCCCAGGGGCGGACAACCGTCATGGCTCCGGAAGATCCCCGGAACTCCCTTCCTCCTCATAGGCGCAGATCAGGAACCGGCTGGTGTCCCGTCTCGGCTCGGCTCGCACCGAACCCGAAGAATGGCTTAGCGCGATCCGCCGATGTCCATGCTAGTGGAGTCCACACCCTTTCTCAAGGTCTTTATGGTACCAATCGGACCACATGGAACCGGGTGGCCTCCCCATGGGCCATAGACGACATAACTACTCTTGCCCCACAACTCCTCTACGGCGCGGTGGGGCAAGGCCTTCGCCAGAGTGCCCGCACCCGCGCCGGAGCCAGGCCAAGGGCCCCCGGAAAGGGCTTCGGCCTGGCTCCGGTCCGTCCTATGTCTATGGGGTTGTCGGGAGGATGGGATGGGAGAGAAAGAGGAGGTGTGTCAGCGAGGAGCCACCTGGAAGACGCCCTGCAGGGCGTTCCACGAGTCGTTCCTTCCCGTCCCGGTGAAGATCAGCACGAACCGACGCCCGTCCTCACTCGTCCACCGGTTCGAGAAGTTCCAGAAGAACGTCGAACCATACCTGCCCCAGTTGGCATAGTACCCCACCGTCCGCCACGGTCCCCAGGGTGTGGGCGCCTCGTACAGCCCCAGATTCCCCCGAAAGCTCGCGGTGTGCTCCGTGGCCAACAGAAAACGGCCCAGCCCTCGGTTGTAGGTCACGCTCACCGTCCATCCCACCCCGGCCGCGTTCTGGAAGACCGGCTCCCGGTCCGCGAGGGCCCCGGTCCACCGGGGTTTCCCGGCGCCGTCCAGTCCGGCGAAGAACTCGTACGCCGAGCGATCCCAGAGCTCCTCTCGGGGCACCCGGACCAGATCGATGTAGCCCGGCTTCTGCACCTTCAGCTCCCGTCCATCCTGCAGGCGAGCCGCGTAGATGTACACATATCCATCGTAGGCGTCCGCGTAACCCGGTCCAAACTGGGCAAAGGTGGGCAGGATCAGCCCCTCCTCCTGGGTGAACGCCCAGGGCGCCCGTTCCCACGTCGCCCCTCCATCCATGGAGCGGGCCAGCCGGGCCTCTCGGTAGTTCTCCGCATCCGATCCGGGGGAGACCCACATGTACAGCGTCTCCCCGATGGCCAGGATCCCGTAGCTCTTGCCCCCGAACTGGGCGGGGTGCTCCGCCTCATACCCGCCCCACACATTGCGTGCACGAAACGTGGGCCACTCTCCTTCCAGCCGTGCCACCCCCAAGCTGACCCGCCCTGCGGTGTTTGTGCCGCCAAAGCCTCCACCGTCCCCCCATGTGGTGAACTGGATATCGTCTCGGTACCACGTCACCGCCCAGTTGTCGCTCCCCTCGGCCATCTCCTGGTGCGTTTCCCAGTCGAACTCCACCCCCACGATCCGTTCGCTCCACGGGTAGGGCGGTTCCCCAGGCCCCAGGATCCCCACGTACTGCAACAGGGGTCTTCCAAGGGTGAGGGAGACGAGAAGCCCCCCGACCCCGAGGAGAGGAAGCAGCCAGAGGACGATCCAGGACCACCGCCGATCATTTCCCATCGATACCCTCGCTGTGGTCGTTCTCATTCGGTCCGGACACCCAACTTGGAATCGCCGTACCCCTCAAGGCCCCCCAGGGCATACAGGACTCCTCCGGGCAACACAGAGATCAGTGCCAGGATGTGGCTGGTCAGGCCCAGGAAGAACGCATCGCTTGCCGGCGTCCCCACAAGGGAGAGCAGATAGACGAAGGCCCCTTCCTGCACCCCGAAGCCGTCGAAGGAGATGGGCAGCCGCACCAACACCAGCACAATGGGGATGAGGACGAAGTAGTACAGGAAGGGGATCTGGATCCCAAAGGCCTGGGCCAGCAGGTAGGTCCAGGTCAGGGGCAGCAGGTTCTCGAACAGGGACAGGGCCAGGAATTGGGACAGGGCCATCGGATGGTCCTTGTATCCCAGATAGGCCTGGTAGAAGGAGCGGACCTTGGCCAGAATGGCCCCGAGCCGTCCATGGACCCGGCCAGAGCCCCTCGCGAAGAGCCGGGCGGCCTGCGGGTGCATCGTCAGGGCAAACAGGCCGGTCAGGGCCAGGGCGCCCAGAGCCACGAGCCGCAGCGGACGCCAGACCGTCTCAGGCAGCAGTCCAGGCGAGAGGGTGAGGTTCAGGAAGATGCTGAGGGCCAGGAAGGCGAACAAGGCCACGAAGCCCAGCAGCCGCTCCACCATGATGGAGGCGATGACATCGCGGGACGGGAATCCCCGCCGCCAGATCGCGAGGAAGCGCAGGGCATCTCCGCCCACGGTAGCCGGCAGGAACACCCCCAGAAAGGTGGAGGTCCAGTACACCTCCGTGGCCTGGCGTACGGTCAGCGCGATCCGCTTGACCCGCAACAGAATGACCCACTTGTAGGCCATCAGCCACCGGTCGAAGAGCGCGATCCCCAGGGCCGCCAGGATGTAGAGGGGGCGCCCCTGGCGGACGAGCCCCTCGGCCTGGTCCAGATCGACCATGTAGAGCAGGTAGCCCAGCAGCACGGCGCTCAGGGCAACCCGTACAACGGTCTTCAAGTGTTTCATGGTTTCCCCGCGCCCCCCTGCGAACCCTACCGGCATCTATATCTGTCTCGCGACTCCCAAGCCATGGGTCTGGACCTCTCAATCGCCCATGGACAGGATGTCCGCGACGACACGCTTGGCGATGAAATGCTGCACTCGGCCCCAGAACGAGCGACGCATGCGGGCCTCGTTGTCCGCCATCCGGGCACGCAACGCGCGCAGGGACGGCATCTCCAGCTCCCCGTTCGAGCTCCCACCGGAGGAGAACCGAGCGGTCAACCGGATCAGGGCGTTGACCTGCTGTTGCAGGCCCAGGTCGTAGACCGGGACAGATCGGAGCTCCCGCTCGATATGCGCGGCAAACGCGTGGAGGCGCTGGACATTGGCTGGGGTCGGCGTGATGGTCACGAAGAAGAGCCCCGTTCCCATATGGCCGTTCGGCGGCGTCTCCGGCATGGGTGCAAACGACCACAGATAGCGCCAGAGGCCCACCTCGTCCGGTCGGACCACGATCCGGTACGCGACATCCGACACAGGGGCCCCGAGGACCCGATAGAGGCGCCCCGACGGCGCCAACAGAAGCATCTCCGGAACCTGCTCGTCCCGCGGGCCGGGCTGGACCCAGGTCTCCAGGAGCTCGATCTGGAAGGGATCGCCCCACTCCACGGAGTTCAACGCGGTGGTCAGCCGGAAGGTCATGGAATCCTGGGCCATGACCTGGGGCGAGACGTACCGCTCCCAGGTCGCCTGGCCGCCTGGGGTGTCCGGAGGGATCTGCACCCAGATCTGGGGAGGAGCGCGCCCCGATTCCAGGGGCTCCACGTCGATGGCCACCAGGGCGTTTCCCCTGGGCAGGGCAACGGTGTACTCCGGCGAGGCCATGCCGGCCTCCAGGACGAAGGGATAGCGCTCGTCCATCACCGGTGTCACCCCGCCGAGCCAGAACTCCAACCTCGGCCGTCTGCTGGGGAAGTCCTTGTCGTCGCCGAAATCCGAGGTGAAGATCCCCGTCTCGGTGCCCCAGGCATCCTCCTCGATATCGTCGAGCTTGACCAACACGTTGAGGGAGGAGCCGCCCGCGCGGCTCACCGCCTCGATGTATGCGGCCAACCGAGCTCCCTGGAAGACCAGGACCTCCTGCCCTCGGCGCCAGTGGGCCATGGCCAGGGGCTGGGCCCGGTAGTAGGTCATCGGTTCTTCCCCGTTGATCGCGAGGGCTCCTGGGGCAGGCCAGCTCTTCTCGCCGGCCCGGGCCTCGTTCCAGGTGACCTCGCCAGGTGCCGCGGGGGAAAAGCTGTCGCGTTCCACCCCGCCGGCGCCAGGGGTCCACTCCTCACCCAGTGGATACAGGTAGAAGTGCAGCTCCTGGATGGGAGGGGAATCGGTGAGGGCAGGCTCCACGTTCAGGGTCACCGTGGCCGACACGACCCGGGAGGACCGGGGGATCCGGGGCAGTTTCCAGCGGATGAGGCTTCGCTTGAGCTCGTACTCCCCGTGGATCTCGCCGTTGTACCGCCGTCCCACCCGCATGTGATACGCGGTGGCCTGGTTGAACGGATACTTCACCTCACCGTCGAGAAAGCCCCGGATGTCGGTGTCCCAGACCTCCGTTGCCGGCGACTGGAGGACATAGTGGACTCCAGGGACCTGGCTGTCCGCTCCTGTTCCTGGATCGGCGGAGAGGTCGAAGACCCGGACCCGCACATATCCGTCTCGCTGCACGTCCAAGGCCTTCAGAAGACGAACCTGCTCCGCGTAGCTTCGATACAGCCACCACTGCCGGAACTGGTGGGCCAACCACAGCCGCTCTCCTCCCATGCCCAGCCACAGCCAACTGCCGAGGCCCACCAGGAACACACCTCCCACCACCAGGATCGCCCAGCCGATTCGCCTGCCTCGCATCCACCTTCGCATGGATAGCCCTTTCCGTTCGCGGATCTCTGGAATGGGATGGGGAGAGATGTCGCCACCGCGCCCCGATCCGGGCCATGGCCCCGGGTTCGCTCCGGTGCGGCCGAACCGAGAACGCTCTCAGGCCGGCACCCGGGCGCTCCTCTCTCGGGCGACAGGGGACTCGGGCTGGGTCAACGCGGCCCGTACCTCATCCCGGCTCCACCCCTCCACCTTCATCCGATACCACACCTCCGCGTTGCACAGGAGCCACAGCCGATTTCCATGGTCCACCTGGCCCGCGAGATGCTCCTGCAACATCCGACGGATGGGCTGGACCTGGAGATAGCCATCTCGAGCCAGGTGGGACCGACGGAGGAAAGTGTTGAACAGGGTCCGAAACTCGTCGGCCAACAGGTAGGGCAACGCGGAGGAGAACCCCTGCTTGTCCCGGCGGAGGAGCTCCGGGGGGAGGTATCGCTCCGCCAACCGGACCTGGATGTAACGGAGGCGCCGCCCACGCACCTTCATCCGAGCCGGGATCCGGGCGGCGAACTCCGCCAGTCGATGGTCCAGGAAAGGGGAACGGGCCTCCAGGCCATGGGCCATGGTCATGCGGTCCAGGATCATCACCGGGTGGTCCGGCAGACGGACCATGCTGTCCGCGTACAACATGCGGTCCAGGGGATCCACCGCGTGGGCCCTCTGGTAGGGGTGCTCGATGGAGGCCAACGGGTCGAAACCGTCCAGCGCCTCCTGCAGGCGAGGCCCGTACAGGGCATCCCGATATGGGTCGGTGAAGTAGAAGTAGTTCAGGCTCCGGGCGTAGCGGCGTCCTCCCTGGTAGAAGGAAAGCTGGTGGATCCATTTGAGCTGATGGCTGAGGCTCTTGTACCAGAAACCGTCGGGCATCCGCTCCAGCAGAGGTCCCAGCAGGTGACGGCGGAGCAGGGCCGGAAGCCGGGCATAGTAGCCCACATAGCGGTTGCCGTAGTAGCGATCGTAGCCCCCGAAGAGCTCATCCCCTCCGTCCCCCCCCAGGACGACCTTCACATGGCGGCGGGCCATATCCGCGATGTAATAGATGCAGACGGAAAGAGGGTCCGCGGGCTCGTCCAGATGCCAGACCACATCGGGCAAAGTCTCCAACAGGGAGATGTCGATCACCTCCTGGAAGTGCTCGGTGCCGTACCGGTCGGCCACCATCCGGGCATAGGGGAGCTCGCTGTACCCCTCGTAGGGGACGCCGACGGAGAAGGTCTTGACGGGCCTGTCCGCGACCCGGCTCATCATGGCCACGACCAGGCTCGAGTCCAGGCCGCCGCTGAGAAAGGCCCCCACCGGCACATCGCTCACCAGATGGGCTCGAACGGTCTCCAGCAGGCGCTCCTCCAGCGCGTCCAGAAGCTCCTCCTCATCCATGAGGTGCTTGGGCTCGTAGTGGAGATCCCAGTAGCGGCGTACCTGGACCCGGCCCTCCCGGTAGCGCAGGATATGGGCTGGGGGAAGCTTGTAGATCCGCTGGAACATGGTCAGCGGTGGCGCGATGAGACGGAGGCTCAGGTACTGGTGGAGGGCCTGGGGATTCAGCTCCTGCAGAGCTGGATCCAGGGCCAAGAGGGCCTTGATCTCGGAGGCAAAGGCAAGGCGGCCCGGGTCGTGGGTGTAGAAGAGGGGTTTCTGGCCCAGATGATCCCGGGCCAACAGGAGGGAACCATCCCGGCGATCCCAGACGGCGAACGCGAACATGCCCCGCAGCTCCTCCACACACCGTTCGCCCTTCTCCTCGTACAGGTGCACGATGACCTCGGTGTCGCTGGCCGTGGCGAAACGGTGACGGCCCTCCAGGCCGGCCCGGAGCTCCCGGTAGTTGTAGATCTCGCCGTTGAAGACGATCCAGACCGTGCCGTCCTCATTGCTCAGGGGCTGATGGCCGCCGTCCAGGTCGATGATGGAGAGCCGACGATGGCCCAGCCCCACCCCGGGTTCCCGGTGGATGCCCGCGTCGTCGGGGCCCCGGTGGGCCAGGGTGTGGCACATAGGCTGTAACGGGAACGGGGCATCCCCTCCAGGGGAAACCACCCCACAGATCCCACACATGTTCAACCTCGCGATCGCGGCCCGGTGTCGGTCGAGGACACCGGCTCGCGGGAAGAGGGGGCCACACTTGCAGGGGCTGGATCCTGCAGCCGGGCCTGGACGACCTGCTCGAAGACCGCTTCGTAGCGTGCCGCACACCGGTCGATGTAGAACCGCTCCACATGCATCCGGTTGAAGGCGCCCATCGCCCGACGCATGGAACCATCCTCCACCAGGACACGGCACCGGCGGAGGAACTGCTCGTGCCGGTTCAGGGGCACGAGGTAGCCGGTCCGACCATCCAGGAGAAAGTCCCGCTGCCCCCCGTGGTCGTAGGCCAACACCGGCAGACCGCAGGCCATGGCCTCCAGGAAGACCAGGCCAAAGCCCTCGTGCTGGCTGGTGGACACATAGAGATCGGCCATCTTCAGGAGGCGAAGCTTGGTGCTCTCGTCCACATAGCCCAGGAAGCGCACCCGGGACTGGAGCCCCAACGTCTGGGCCAGGGAGATCAGGTTGGCCCGCTGGGGGCCGTCCCCGACCACCAGGAGATGGACATGGGCCGGCAGCTCCGCCACCACCCGCAGGAGCTGGTCCACAGCCTTGCGAGCCACCAGGCGGCCCACCGTGACCAGCACCACGTCCCCGGAGGTGAGGCCGAACACCTCTCGCTCCGCCGGCGGAAGGCCCTGGGGCACACGGCGAATGCCCAAGGGGATCCGCACTCCCTGGAGCTCCGGGGTGTAGAAGCGCCGCATGTTCGCCAGGGTGTTCGCGGACTGGCCCACCACCTGGTCCGCGCGACGCAACAGACGGCGGATCCACAGACGCAGGATCCCATGGCGGTGGGGCGAGGTCCACTTGCTGGGGTCGTACAGATCCCCCCCATGGAGAGAGAGGACGTTGGGGATCCCTGCCCAGCGGGAGAGCGCGTCGCCCACGGGCCCGGTGGGCAGGACGAAGTGGGTGTTGACCACGTCGAAGCGCTCCTGGGCCAGGAGGCGGCGACCCACCCAGAGGCCGGAGAGGACGAAGGCCAACATGGAGGGCAGGCTGGCCACCGAGCGCTGCCATCGCAACAGGACCGGTGCCCCCAGGATCCGAACGCCCTCCTCCATCCGCAGATGTGGCAGGCCCCGCGGCTGGGATGTGAGCACCGTCACCTCGTGCCGCGTGGCCAGCTCCGCGGCCAGCCACGCGTTCACCACCCCGCCGCCGCCGCCCAACGGGGGATACTCGTAGTTGCAGAACAGGATGCGCAAGCTCACTGCCCCCTGCGACAGACAGCCCCGATCTTCTTCGTGAAGATCTTGTTGTGTTTGCCGTACAGCATGAAGTTCAGCCGGAAGAGCAGGGCGTTCAGGCCCGCCCAGGCCATGGCCACGTAGTTGAAGGGATTGGAGTAGAACACGTACAGGTTGAGCGGGAACACCGAGATCCGATCGTACCCACAGTAGGCCAGCACCTGTGCCAGGGAATAGGCCGTGAAGGTGTTGAAATGGTCGAAGTTCTGGGCCAGAGCCTCGGCACCGGTGATGGGGTTCGCGCCGTTCAGGCCGTGGACCACCAACATCCCGTCCATGGCCAATGCACGGCGACACAGGTGGAGAAAGGCCACCATCTCCCGCTTGGTCAAGTGGTTCAGCTCCTGCTCACAGATGATCAGGTCGTACGACTCGGGGGCCGTCCCCTGGAGGAACTCGAAGGCCCGGGCCACCCGGCAGTTCAGACCCCGCTGCCGGGCATGTTCCACCTTGGCCGGATCCGAGTCGATGCCGAGAACCTGGGTGTATCCCTCCTCCTGGAGCAGGTTCACGAAGTAGCCCGGGCCACAGCTGACCACCAGGATGCGCGCGTCCCGATCTCGGGGCAGGCGGGGCAGGTAGTTCACCCGATAGAACTGTCCGAACCGGGCATACCCCGAGGCCACGTCCTCGGGCCCTTCCCAGAAGGAGTCGAAGGGCTCGATCTGGGCGGCCAATTCCTGGGAGGAGAGGACGCCGGCCTCCGCGGTCTGGGCGTAGGGCTGGGCATCCACCTCCTCGGCCTCCGGGCCGGCCCGCTCCGGGGAAGCCGGGGCCGGGCTCTGAACACGGCCGTTGGCCCGGGTGGGAAGGTGAGCCCCCCCTGAAGGGAGATGTGCGGAGGACAGATAGCCCTGCTCCACGTACCAGCGGAGGGTCCGCCGCACCCCCTCGGCAAAGGAGACCTCCGGACGGAAACCGAACACCTCGGCCGCGCGGTGGCTGGAGAAATGGAAGCTCTTGCGGAAGAAGTCCATGCGCCGACGGTGGAGCGGAGGCTGGATGCCCAGCGGCCGCAACACCGTCTCCATGGCCACCGCGACCCCCAGGACCGGCAGCAGGGGAACGGAGATGCGGGGAAGCCGAGCGCCCAGGGCCTGGGCAATGGTCTCCACCATCTCCCGGGTGGTCAGGGCCTCCTTCCCAGCCAGGACAAAGACCTGTCCCGCAGCCTCCTCCGAGGCTGCAGCCTGGAGAAGGCCCCGGACCAGGTCCTCCACATAGATCAGGTGATGCAGGTTCTGGCCATCGCCGATCAGGAAGAAGGCCCCTTTCTGGATGGCCCGGAAGAGCTTCAACAGCCGCAGATCGCCCGGGCCGTAGGTCTCGGAGATGCGGACCACCACTGCCGGCAGCCGCTCCTGGTGGGCCAGGACCAGGCGCTCTCCCTCCAGCTTCGTCCTCCCGTAGATGTTGTCCGGTCGGACCGGGGACGACTCGTCCAGGGGGCCTGCCAGCGCGGAGCCGTACACGCCGATGGTGCTGCCGTGGACCAGCCGCTGGACCTGGGCCGCGACACAGGCCTCCAGGACATTGCGGGTTCCCTCCACGTTCACGTCCCAGAAGTGCCGATCCGGCACATTGGCCTCGTGTTGGGCCGCGGCCAGGTGGAAGACCCAGTCCGCCCCCTGGATGGTCGAGAACACCTGTCTCCGATCCGTCACCGAGCCCAGGTGGACCTCCACGCCCTCGGCCTCCAGCTGGGCCCGGTTCCGGGCCTCCGCGGGGGTGTTCTCCTGGCCCAGGACCCGCACCCGGTGGCCCTCGGCCAGGCACCGAAGGGCCAACCGGGACCCGATAAAGCCTGTACCGCCTGTGATCACCACCTGCATCGCGTGTCCCTGTTCCCTTTCATGCTCAGGCCGGAACCGGCTGGTGCTCCGGGCGAGATCGCCGACCGGCACCTCGTCGGTTGACATGGCGCTGGAACTTCTCCGGGTCTGTGATCCGGGGAGCCGGCTCCGGGTTCTCCACGATCCAGGGGCCGATGGCCAGGTAGTCCAGGTGTCCCATCTGGAACGATCGGATCGCGTCCTCCGGCGAGCAGACGATGGGCTCCTCGTGCATGTTGAAGCTGGTGTTGATCAGACAGGGAATCCCGGTTCGGGCATGGTATTCCTCCAGGATCCGGTACATGCTCGGGTTGTCCTGACGACTGACCAGTTGGGGACGGGCCGTGCCGTCGATGTGGACCACCCCGGGACAGGTCTCCCGCATCCAGTCCGTGCAGTCGAAGGTGATGGTCATGAACCGGGCTGTGTTCTCCGCCCCTTCCACGTGGTGGAAACAGCGCCCCGCATGCTCTGCCATGACCACCGGGGCAAAGGGCATGAACTCCGTCCGGTTCAGGGCCTCGTTCAACCAGTACTGGATCGTCGGGTCCGTGGCCTGGTAGAGGATGGTCCGGTTGCCCAGGGCCCGGGGTCCGTACTCCATGCGTCCGTTGAACCGGGCCACCACCTTGTCCTCCACCAGGAGCCGCGCGATCTCGGCCTCCACGTCCTCGTGGTAGGTGGCCTGGACCCCGGCCCGCTCCAGGGCCCGGCGGATCTCCGCCTCGGTGTACTCGGGCCCCAGGTAGACATGCTCCATGGCCACGAAGTCTGGGTCGTAGGGCGCGTCCGAGAGCTCGTGGTAGAGCCCCAGGGCCGCGCCCACCGGCATCCCTGCGTCGGACATGCCCGGGTGCACGAACACGGATTCCACCCCCGGGATCTCGTGGATGCGCTGGTTGATCTTCACGTTCGCGAAGAGGCCGCCGGCCAGGGCCACCCGGGTGTGGCCCGATCGTTGGAGCCAGTGGCGGACCAGGCGGACCACCATCTGCTCTGTGTAGACCTGGATGCTGGCCGCCAGATCCTTGTGGCTGAAGTCCGGGGGGAGAAGCCGCCGAAGGGTTTCCAGGGCCGAGAGGAAGAAGACATTGCCGATGTTCCGGATCTGCCCCTCCTCCTCCACGATGAGCTGTTGGAGCTGAGGGATGTAGATGGGCTCGCCATAGGCCGCCAACCCCGTGATCTTGCCCTCGTGGCGGCCCGCCTTGAAACCGCAGATCTCGGTGATGTAGGAGTAGAACGCGCCCAGGGAGTCGAAGCTGGAGATGCTGGTCAGCTCGGTGAACCGGCCGTCCACCACGCTGTAGATCCGGGCCGATTTCCCGTCCCCGCCCCCATCGATGGAGACCACCAGGGCATCCCGATAGCCGCTGGTGTAGTACGCGGAGGTGGCATGGCAGTAGTGATGGTCCAGGAAGTGGACGGGACAGGTGAACCCGAACTCCTCCCGGAAGATCTCCCGCAGTCGCCGCCGCCTGTGCGCGAAGGCAGGCTGGCGCAGGGCATAGTAGATGTCGTCCAGGATCGGGATCTGCTGCCGATATCGGCTCACCCGAGATCCGATCTCGAACAGGGCCTGCTTGAAGGGGCTTCGCTTCAGGCCGAACCACCCTCCCCGGAAGTCCACATAGCCATCGATCAGGTGTTGGTTGATGGTAGCCACCGCGATGGCGTCGATCTCCTCAGGCCCCAGGCCGGTGAGCTCCAGGATGGCCTTGATGGACTCCCGAGGAACGCCGAAGACCATCTTCTCCCGCACGAGCCGCTCATCGGTGATGGCAGCGACCAGCCGCCCCTCCTCCACCAGGGCCGAACCACAGCTCACATGGTCACCAATTCCCAGGATCCGCATCGGTCTCCTCTCGCCCATGATCCCACTGCCTCCTTCCCCACACATGCCACACCGCCAGGAATTCCAGAGAGCCTCCCCCATCTCCTTCCGGGAAAGCACCCTCCGCCTGTCCCCATTTTCCCCACAACAACACCGACAACCGTCTCCCCACCATCCATGGTCTCCCTACAGCCGATGGATGCAGGCCTTGGCCTCCTCCACCTCGGAGCGCAGACGTTGGGGGCTCCACCCCAGTTCCTGGGCCATCCACCGGCCACATTCCCACAGGGCCTCGTCCCCCGGATCCTCGCCCGTGGCCAGGTCGGTCCGCCGGAAGACCACATCGCCGAGCTTCAGCGCCATCTCCTCTCGGACCGCATGGACCACCTGGGCCCGGAGCACGGAGGAGCCAGGCAAGGGCCGGCCCAGCTCGGGATGCTCCTGGGCCAGGGCCAGGACCTCTGTGCAAAGGGTCCCGTAATTGGCCACCAGACCCTGGAGCGTGTCCTGGTCGTACCGGGAGGACCATTCCCGGTACACCTGTTGTCGGTAGCCCTGGATGTCGTCGATCTGGCCCCCTGCCAGGCGGGTCTTCCCGGTCGATGAAGGCCGAGGCCGCTCGCCCAGCTTGCGCAGCACCCGATCCACGGTCCGAGCCGCCACGTTCCGGGCCGTGGTGAAACGGACACCGATGAGGGTGATCAGCCCGTCCAAGCCATGGACCTGCCGATGGTCGATGATCAGCGAACGATGGCCGTATCGCAGGTCCCGGGCCTGGGGATCGTTGTCCCCGAAAAGGGTCAGCCCCGCATTCCATCGGGTCACATCCGACAGCCCCAGCCCCAGCGCAGGACACGAGGTGTTCACCTCGTCCAGGAAGGCCTGGAGCTCCTCGGGGGTGACGGTGAAACACTCCGGACCACCGGTGTGCACCCTGTGCCAGACCCCGATCAGGGTGTACTGGCGCCAGGGCACCAGGAAGAGGTGACGTTTGCCCCGGCTCAACACAGCGTCCGGATCCCGGGTCTGGCCCAGGATGGCCAGGGCATGGTCTCCGGTCAGCCGCCCTCTCACCACGAAGTAGGCATCCCGGGAAAAGGTGGGCTCCGGCCGGAGGGGCCGGCCCAGGCCCTCCTGGACGAGCCATTTCGCCCAAGGGCCGGTCGCGTTGACCACGCATCGGGCCCGAAGATCGAAGGCCTCGCCGGACAGCCGGTCCCGGGCCCGGACACCGCAGATCCGCTCTCCCCGGCGCAGAAACCCCGTGGCCTCCACGTAGTTCCCCGCCACCACGCCCTGCTCCATCCCAGAGCGCACGAAGGCCAGGGAGAGCCGGGGTGGGTTGTACACCTGGACCTCGTAGAAGACGGCCGCACCGGTCAGGCCAGGCTGATCCAGATGGGGAAAGAGGCGCCGGTATTCATCTCGAGAGATGATGCGCCCCGCCGGGATCCGCCGCGCAGGATCCGGGATCCCCCGGTTCCGGTCCACCACCAGGAGATCGTACACCGCCAGGGCCGCCCGCATGAGCTCCGGGCCCTGGAGCCCATGGCCGTAGGTGGGCACCACAAACGGCACCGGGGTCATCAGATGCGGCGCGATGCGCAGGAGGACATTCCGCTCCTGGCTGGATTCCCGGACCCGGCGTAGGTCCAGGTGTTGGAGGTAACGAAGCCCCCCATGGATGAGCTTGAAGTGATTGGCCGAGGTGGCACCTCCCCAGTCGTCCTTCTCGATCAGGGCCACAGAGAGCCCGCGCAGCACCGCATCCCAGGCTACACAGATGCCGAAGATGCCCCCGCCGACCACGACCACGTCGAACTCCCCATCGGACAGGGCCTGTAGATCCCGCTGCATGGCAGGCATGGCAGTTGGAAGGGCTGTGGCTATGGCGACACCTCGAGTTCGGCCGCTCCGGCATCGTCCAGGCGGGAAGCCCACACGTCCCGGATGGCATAGGTGGGCTTTCGCTGGGATTCGTGGTAGGTGCGCACCATGAGCTCTCCCAGCAGCCCCATGGTGATGAGCTGGACCCCCAGCACCAGCAACAGGATGCCCAGCAGCAGCAGAGGGCGATCCGCCAGAGGTTGGTCGTAGAGGAGCCGGATGTAGGCCAGGTAGCCGGTCACGGCCATGCCGATGCCGAAACAGAGGGTGCCCAACAGACCGAAGACCTGGATGGGCCGGGTGGCGTAGTCCAGCAGGAACTTGACCGCGATCAGGTCCAGGAAGACCTTCATCATCCGCCACAGGCCATACTTGGAGCGGCCGTGTCTCCGGGGCGCATGGTTCACCGGGATCTCGGCCACCCGCACCCCCATCCAACTGGAGATGGCCGGGATGAAACGATGCATCTCGCCGTACAGCCGGATGTTCTTCACCACCTCCCGTCGATAGGCCTTCAGGGAACACCCGTAGTCGTGCAGCCGTACGCCGGTGAGATGGGAGATGAGCCAGTTGGCCACCATGGAGGGGAGACGTCGCGTGAGGAAGGGATCCTGCCGTTTGACCCGCCAGCCGCTCACGATGTCGTACCCCTCGTCCAGTCTGTCCAACAGCCGGGGGATATCCGCGGGATCGTTCTGGAGATCCGCGTCGATGGTGACCACGATCTCGCCCCGGGCATGGTCGAACCCCGCGGAGAACGCGGCGGTCTGGCCGAAGTTGCGCCGAAACTGGATCACCCGCACCCCAGGCTCCCGGGCGCAGAGCTCCCGGAGCACCCGATCGCTCCCATCGGTGCTGCCGTCGTCCACGTAGATGATCTCCGCGCTGCGACCGGTCTCCTGGAGGGCACGGCGCAGCCGCTGGTGGAGGAGGGGGAGGCTCGCGACCTCGTTGTAGACCGGAACCACCACCGAGACGTCGATGGCGGCCTCCTGGTCTCCCGGCACCGCCGTGGCCCCGGCCAGGATCGCGCTGGGGGTGTACAGGGTGGTCATGGAGAGGACCGATCGGGGAATCCGCCCCTCAGGCACCCCCTCCACTCGATGCTGGAATCCGATGTCGGCGACGAAGGAATCGGCCATGGAAAGCCTCGCTGAGATAGCCCGGCCGGAAAGAGGGCCTCGCCCATCCGCCCGGGGCGGCCCTGCTAACGCACGTACACCGGACGAACCGGCTCCCCGGGTTCGAAGAGGTAGACCCGAAGCATGAAGTTGCGGGCCCGCACGTGCACGTCGAAGATCCCCATGAGCTGCGCATTCTCCACGATCCAGCGGTACATTCCCGGCCGTCGTTCAGGAACGTTCATGTCCGCCACCAGCCAGGTCCTGGAGTCCAACGCCTCCAGGTCGGAGAGGGTCAACCCATAGATATCGATGGTCTCCTGGTCCAGGTAGTAGTCGCCCAGGAGGGAGTGGCCGCTGATGACCCGGTCGCCGGGCTGCATCCGGGCCTGGACATAGGCGAAGGCCCCCCGCCAGTCGTCCCGGTTGCCGTTCTGGTACCGGTAGTAGAGGAGGTTCTCGCTCAAGGGTTCCAGGACCAGGACCGCCAGAAGGCCCAGGACCAGGAGGGAAGAGGCCACGGCCCGAGAGGACCACCGCCCGCGTACCTGCTCGAAAAGGGCCACCACGGCCACGCTGGCCAGCACCACCCAACTGGTCAGGGAGATGAACACATACCGGTTCGCGGTATAGTGGACCAGGGAGAGGGCCGCGATGAGGGCCAGAGGCACCAAGGCCGATGCCCCCAACAACAGCCCCGCCCGTTGCAGGTGCGGCCTTTCCTGGAGCAGAAGGTACGCCAGCCCTGCCAGCCCCATCACCAGGATGGGCACCCGCACGTAGTAGGCGACACCCGCCACGATCCAGAAGGGGTTGTTGTTGATCCGACCGAAGGCCTCGAGCCATTGAGGCCAGGCCATGATCTGGGGCACAGCCATGTAGAGCCCCCCCAGGAAGGTGGGCACGAACAGCAGGGCCAGGTTGCGGGGCCGCAGGCCCGAGGGACGTGGGATCCCCAACCATCCCAGGCCAGGCACCAGGTAGAGGAGCGCCAGATAGGTGACCACCACCGGCATGAACAGGAGGGCCGTCAGGCGCTCCAAAAGGGCCAGCCCCGCGAAGAGCAACGACAGGCCCAGGAGCAAAGGGCGATCCCGTTCGAAGGCCAGGAAGAAGAGGAACAGGGCCACGGTGTAGAACAACAACAGGGCCGTGTAGAAACGGGCATTCTGGGACCAGTAGAGGTGCCATGGCGAGATGGCCAGGAGGAGCGCGGCCCCCAAGGCCACCCTGGAACCGAAGATCCGCCGCACCAGGACGTAGAGGACCGGAATCGTCCCGATCCCGATGAGGGCGGAGACCAGACGCGCGGACCATTCGCTGATGCCGAAGATCCGGAGGGCCACGCCCGTCAGGGTGAAGGAGAGGGCGTGCAGCCCTGGAGTGCTCACCGCGATCTGCGCGTCCCGGATGGTGAACATCTCGTCGCCCCAGAAGCTCCAGGCCCCCAGCTTGTAGAGCCGCAGAGCCGCGGCGAACAGGGTGATCCCCACCAGGATCCCGTAAGAGAACGGCACCGCTTGGACCGCCTCCGTAGGGCGAGGCAAGTCGAGGTCGAGGGATTCAGCTCGCTTTCTAGCCATGCGGATCTCGGGAGACATGGAACCCAGGTTGGGAGCTGGAAACGATGGGGCGAAAACCCGAGCGTCTCGGGAGATAGGATGCCGTCCTCACGGGCGCGGTCTGCGGGGCAGGAGCGCTCATACCTCGATATTACAGCACGGGAGCATACTCCGGTCAAGGGAAAATCGTGTCAATCTGCTTACAACCAAATGCTTACGCCCTGTGGGCCATTCGGCGGAAGTGCCCCCTCCCGCCGAGATATCTCCACAACCTCCAGAAGTGTGATCCAGCTCATTGTACGCCGTCCGGGTGGCCGCTATATTTTGGATCCTTGCCCTCCACTCGCGCCGTGCGGAGAGCCCCCCAACACCCCGTGATCTGGCTGGCCGAGACCGTGGCCCGAGAGCCCCCGATGCCCTTAACAGGAGGGTCCCATGAACACCCTGCACATCCAGATGTTCGGCAGCCTGCGCCTGACATGGGCATCGCACCCCCGCCCCCTGGCCGTGCCCCCGTCCCTCCGTCCCCTGCTGGCCTACCTGGTGCTGTTCCACAGACGCAGTCATCCCCGAGATCGACTGGGAGAGCTGTTCTGGCCCGAGCTCGCTCCAGACAGGGCCCGCCGCTGCCTGAACACCGCCCTCTGGCGCCTTCGCCGGATCATGGAGCCCCGGGCCAGCGGTGCAGGGCCGTACCTTCTGACCGAACGCCACAACGGTGTCCAGTTCAACGGCCGTAGCGACCACTGGCTGGATGTGACGGTCTTCGAACAGACCCTGTCCCGGTTCTTATCGGCCCCTGTCCCCGCGGTGAGCAGGGATCAGATCGACCAGATCGAACAAGCTCTTGCCCTGTATACCGGCGAGCTGCTGGAAGAGCTGGACACCGAATGGATCGTCCCCGAGCGAGAACGGCTTCGACTGCTGCGGATGCACGCATGTGCCCGGCTCATGCACTGGTATCGACATCACGGGGAGCTGGAGCGAAGCATCCAGCTCGGCCACTCCCTGTTGGTCGAGGACCCGCTCCAGGAAGGGGTACACCAGGAACTCATCCGCCTGTACCTGGCCCAGGGGCAACGGCCTCTGGCCCTCCAGCAGTACGAGACCTGTCGCCGGGTCCTGTCGGAGGAGTTGGACGTGAGCCCCATGGCCGAGACCGAGGCCCTGCTGTCCAACCCACATCCGCCGGCCCCCCACAGCCCTCCCCATGCCCTGCCCCCCGCCATCCAGCCGGAAGCCCAGATCCTGGAGCGCCTTCAACGGGCATGGCGTGGGTACAAGCAGGCCCAGCTCGAGCTGGAACGCGCGCTCCAGGATCTCTTCCAGCTCCGGAACCCCAGGCAAGAACCCGAACCAGACCTTGCGCACAACCCCTTTCCCAGAAGCGCTCCCACGGCATCCAGCCCCGATGACCCACAGGAGATCCTTCGGTGAGCAGACGGTGAGCCTCCCCCTGTAGACTCCCAGTCGGGACGGCAGAGCGCTATCGGGGCGCTCTCCGCGCCGTGCCCGATCCCGGAGAGCACCCGGCTTCCCGCCCACCAGGTCGGTCCCGGCGAGATCGGAGCCACAGCACCGCCGCGGACACGACCATCGACGTGCTGAGGGCGGGGTGCGGCGCCCCAGCCCGAAGCTACAGCCCCGGTGACGCCGGATCGTTGATGAACGGACCGTTTTTTCGCTATCGAAGGGAGGAAACACCATGGCTGTGACACCAACCTACCCAGGGGTGTACATCGAGGAAGTGCCCAGCGGTGTACGCACCATCACCGGGGTGGCCACCTCCATCACCGCCTTCATCGGGCGGGCCCTGCGGGGACCGGTGGACGATCCCACCCGCATCCAGAGCTTCGCCGACTACCAGCGGGCCTTCGGCGGCCTCTGGCGGGAGAGCACCATGAGCTACGCGGTCCTCCACTACTTCCGCCACGGCGGCACGGACGCCCTCATCGTCCGGGTCCACAACGGGGCCGCGGCCGCCCAGATCGCCCTGCCCGCCGACGGGGAGACCCTGACCCTGGCCGCCAGCAGCCCCGGCGCTTGGGGGAACAACCTGCGGGCCGTGGTGGACTACGACACCAAGGACACCAGCGACACCTCCCTCTTCAACCTCACCGTCACCGAGGTGGACCCAGGCACAGGCAATCCTGTGGCCACGGAGAAGTTCCTCAACGTCTCGGTGACCGAGGACTCGCCCCGCTTCGTCAGCAAGGTGCTGGAGGAGGAGTCCACCCTGGTGGAGGTGAGCGGCGCCGTGCCCAGCGCCCGCCCCGACGCCACGCCTCTGGACGGGAGCGGCAACCCCATTCCCGTGGCCCCCACCACCAACGGCAGCGACGGCAGCGACATCACCGACACAGAGGTGACCGGGGACGCCACGGCCCGTACGGGCATCTACGCCCTGGACAAGGCGGACCTCTTCAACCTGCTCTGCATCCCGCCCCTGACCCGCACCACGGACGTGGGCACGGACACCACCCTGGCCGCCGCCGCCAAGTACTGCAAGGATCGCCGGGCCATGCTCATCCTGGATCCGCCCTCCAACTGGAACGACGTGGGGGACGCGGAGACGGGCATCGACAGCCTGCGCTCGGACATCGGCACGGACCTGGCCACCAACGCCGCGGCCTACTTCCCCCGGCTGAAGATGGCGGACCAGCTCCAGGAGAACCGCACCGAGGAGTTCGCCCCCTGCGGCGCGGTGGCCGGCATCTTCGCCCGCACCGACGCCCAGCGAGGGGTCTGGAAGGCCCCGGCCGGCATCGAGGCCAGCCTGGTGGGCGTGCGGGAGCTGAGCGTCAAGCTCACCGACGGGGACAACGGCCGGCTCAACCCCAAGGGGCTCAACTGCCTGCGCAGCTTCCAGGCCTACGGCAAGGTGGTCTGGGGCGCGCGCACCCTGGCCGGCGAGGATCGCCTGGCCTCTGAGTGGAAGTACGTCCCTGTGCGTCGCCTGGCCCTCTTCATCGAGGAGAGCCTCTATCGCGGCACCCAGTGGGTGGTCTTCGAGCCCAACGACGAACCCCTCTGGGCCCAGATCCGGCTGAACGTGGGGGCCTTCATGCAGGGGCTCTTCCGCCAGGGCGCCTTCCAGGGCACATCCCCCCGGGAGGCCTACTTCGTCAAGTGCGACAAGGAGACCACCACCCAGAACGACATCGACCGGGGCATCGTGAACATCTTGGTGGGCTTCGCCCCCCTGAAACCCGCGGAGTTCGTGATCATCAAGATCCAGCAGATCGCCGGCCAGATCGAGACGTAGACAAGTGATGAGTGATGCGTAATGAGTGATGCGTGATGCGTGATCGCCGGCCGTCCTTTACTCCTTACTCTTCTACTCGTTACTCCTTACCCTGCATTTCCAAGGAGAACCCACATGGCACAGTTCAGCGTCAATCCACAGCGCTTTGACCCCTACAAGAATTTCAAATTCCGGGTGAAATGGGACGGCCGCTACGTGGCCGGGGTGAGCAAGGTGGGCGCCCTGAAGCGGACCACCGAGCCCATCACCCACCGGGAAGGCGGGGACCCCAGCACCGAGCGCAAGTCCCCGGGCCAGACCAAGTACGAGGCCATCACCCTGGAGCGGGGCGTGACCCACGACCCGGAGTTCGAGCAGTGGGCCAACAAGGTCTGGAACTTCGGCTCCGGCCTGGGCTCGGAGGTCTCTTTGAAGGACTTCCGCAAGGACATCATCATCGAGGTCTACAACGAGGCCGGTCAGCTGGCCATCGCCTACAAGGTCTACCGCTGCTGGGTCTCCGAGTACCAGGCCCTGCCCGAGCTGGACGCCAGCGGCAACGCGGTGGCCATCCAGACCTTGAAGTTGGAGAACGAGGGCTGGGAGCGGGACTACGACGTGACCGAGCCCACGGAGCCCAGCTTCACTGAGCCGGCCGGGTAGCCCACATGCGCCCCCTCACCGCCACGGAGCTCCTGGACGCCTGGGAGCGGGGCCGGACCGCCTCGCCCCTGCACCGGGCTCTGCTCCTCCTGGCCCTGGCCTGCCCGGAGTGGAGCCCGGAGCAACTGGCCCAGCTCCCCCTGGGCCGCCGGGACGCCCTGCTCCTCCAGCTGCGGGCGTGGACCTTCGGCCCCCACCTGGACAGCGTGGCGGACTGCCCCGCCTGTGGCGAGCGCCTGGAGTTCACCCTGGACAGCCGCCAGCTGGCCCCGGACGCCCACCCGCCCCAGCTTCCGGACCCGGAGCCCCAGCCCGTCACCCCGGAGACCCGCCTGGAAGGCCAGCCCCTGGCCATCACCCTGCGCCTGCCCACCAGCCAGGACCTGGCCGCCGCGCTCCAGGAAGCGGACCCGGAGACGGATCCCCAGGCCGCTCGGGACGCTCTGCTGCGCCGCTGCCTCCTGGACGTGCGGCCCCGGGAGGAAGGGCAGGAGCAGACCGGGCCTCTGGCCCTGCCCCACCCCTTGCCCGAGCCCCTGGCCATCGCTCTGGCCCAGGCCCTGGAGGCCGAGGACCCCCTGGCAGACCTGCGCCTGGAGCTCACCTGCCCGGCCTGCGAACACGCCTGGCAGGCCCCCTTCGACATCCTGGGCTTCTTCTGGCAGGAGATCGACGACTGGGCCTGGCGCATGCTGCGGGAGGTGCACCTCCTGGCCCGGAGCTACGGCTGGTCCCAGGAGGCCATCCTCTCCATGAGCGCCTGGCGCCGCCGCATCTACCTGGAGATGGTGCAAGCATGACCGACTTTCTCACCGGGCTGCTCCAACGCAACCGATCCGCCGCGCCGATGGTCCGCCCCCGGCTGGGCTCCCTCTTCGAGCCCGCGCCCCTGATGGGGGAGGCCAGCGCCCAGCCGCCCAGCCTTCCCTGGGCCCCGGCGCCCACCCCCTCCGCGCCGCCGACCCCGGAAGGGGAATCCCATCCCAGGCCCGGGTCGCCCGCTCTGACGCAGACCACCCCGCCTCCCTCGGCCCCGTCGCCGACCACGCCGCCCAGCGCACCCATCCCGCCCCGGCCAAGGGAGGTGGCTCCCCCGGGAGAGGAGGCGCCCGGCCCCATGCCGAAAGCGGCTCGGCGCTCGATTTCCCCCCTGCCTTCCGGGGAAAAGGCCCGGCCCGGATCTCCTCGCCCGGCCCAGGCTCCGCCTTCCCCACAGCGGCCCGTCCCGGCCTTGGGGGCTCCGACTCCCCCCATCGCCACGCCTCCGGCCCAGGAGCCAGGCCGGGATCGTCCCTTGCCCGCCTGGCCGGAGCCACCCTCCACCATCGCGTCCCTGGGCCCAGGGGATGCCTCCCCTCGCCCGGCCCGGCCCGGAACCAGCTCGCCTCCGCCCGCCTGGGAGGGTGAGGCGCCGTCCCGGCTCGAGCCCGCCAACCCGCCGGCGTCGCCGTCCCAGGGCCGGCCCACCCGTCCCGCCCCGGTGACCCGTCCCCGGATCCCGCCGGCCCAGCCCATCCAGCCGGCCCGGCCGCTTCCTTCCGCCCCGCCCCGGGAGGCGACCCAGCCGCCGGTGATCCGGGTCTCCATCGGCCGCATCGAAGTCCGGGCCCAGCTCCCGGAGCGCCTGGAACCGCCCCAGCCGCCGGCGCCGTCCCGGCCCCAGCCCCGGCGGCCCCCGGCCCTCTCCTTGAGCGACTACCTGAAACAGCG
>JALSIX010000011.1 GCA_026989655.1 Caldilineaceae bacterium | reverse complement strand
GCCAGCTCCACCTGTTGGCCAGCGACGGCCTCCGGCGCCTGCAGAACGGCCTGATCCCCACCTACGCGCTGAGCCTCTTCGTGGGCGTGGTGGTGGCGGTGCTCTACTTCGTGTTCGGCTAGGCCCTGTGTTCGGCTAGGTCCTGTGCTCGGATAGGACCGAGCTGCTCAAGCCCTTGGAACGGCTCAAACCCGTGGAAACGGATACACCATGAGCTATCTACTCTCGACCATCGTGTTTCTGCCGCTGGTGGGCGCGGTGCTGGTCCTGGGGGTTCCCGGGGACCGGGCCCGGAAGGGGGTGGCCCTGGGGACCACGGTGCTCACCTTCCTGGTGAGCCTCCTGCTCCTGGTCAACTGGCAGGACACGCCGGAGATGCAGTTCGTGGAACGGATCGCCTGGCTGCCGGACCTGGGGGTGGACTACTACCTGGGGGTGGACGGCATCAGCCTGTGGCTGGTCCTGTTGACCACCTTCCTCATGCCCATCGCGGTGGGCTACAGCGTGCTCTACGTCCGGGAGAACGTGGGCATCTACATGGCCCTCATGCTCCTGATGCAGACGGCCATCACCGGGGTCTTCCTGGCCCTGGACCTGGTCCTCTTCTACGTCTTCTGGGAGTTCAGCCTGATCCCCATGTACTTCCTCATCGGGAAGTGGGGCAGCGAGCGCCGGGTGTACGCGGCCCTGAAGTTCTTCCTCTTCACCTTGGCCGGCTCTGCCCTGATGTTGGTGGCCATCCTGGTCCTCTACTTCCAGGCCGGCACCACCGACATCCTGGCCCTGGCCGAGAGGGGGCTGCCCAACCCCGTGGCCCAGCTGGCCTTCGTGGCCTTTGCCCTGGGTTTCGCGGTGAAGGTGCCCCTCTTCCCCCTCCACACCTGGCTGCCGGATGCCCATGTCCAGGCCCCCACCGCGGGCTCCATCATCCTGGCCGGGGTCCTGCTGAAGATGGGCACCTACGGCTTCGTCCGCATTGCCCTGCCCCTCTTTCCCGAGGCTGCCCGGGGATACGCGGCCCTCATCTCCATCCTGGCCCTGATGGGGATCCTCTACGGCGCGCTGGTGGCCCTGGCCCAGGAGGACTTCAAGGCCCTGGTGGCCTACAGCTCCATCGCGCATCTGGGCTTCGTCATGCTGGGCATCTTCGCGCTGACGGAACAGGGGATCGGCGGTGCCGTGCTCCAGATGGTGAACCACGGCCTGAGCACCGGCGCGCTCTTCCTCCTGGTGGGCCTGCTCTACGAGCGCCGCCACACCCGACAGCTCCGCGCGTTCGGCGGCCTGTGGAAGAGCGTCCCCCTCTACTGCTTCTTCCTGTTGGTGGTGGCCATGAGCAGCGTGGGCCTGCCGGGCCTGAACGGCTTCGTGGGCGAGTTCACCATCCTGCTGGGCACCTATGCCCGCTGGCCCCTCTTCGCCTTCCTGGGCACGGCCGGGATCATCCTGGCAGCCTGGTACCTGCTGACGGCCTTCCGCAAGGTGGCTCAGGGGCCTCTCACCGACCCGCGCAACGCGGCCGGGGTGCTCCCGGATCTCCGTCGAAGTGAGGTCGCGCTGCTGGTGCCCCTGGTGGTGATGTTCTTCCTCATCGGCCTCTTCCCGAACCTGTTCCTGGACCGGATCACGCCCTCTGTCGCGGCCCTCCAGGCCCGATGGGACGATGTCCAGACCGTCTCGGTGCTGCAGGTGGAGCGATGAACCTCTCCTTCCTCTACGAGAACATCCACGTGCTCCTGCCGGAGGCCATCCTCTTCCTGGGGGCCCTGGCCGTGGTGGGGGCGGATCTCCTCCGCCCCAAGGACGGGGACGGCCGGGGACTCGGGGCCCTGGCCCTGCTCACCGTGGTGGCCGGCCTGGTCGGGACAGCCTATATCTGGGGACGCCCTCCGGCTACCTACCTGGGCGGGGCGTCTCTGGACGGCTTTGCCCTGGGGGTTCGGGTGGTGGTGCTCACCGCCGCGTTCTTCGCCGTTCTGCTCAGCATGGGCTATGCCCCTCGCATCACCTGGCAGACCGGCGAGTACTACGCGTTGCTGCTGCTGGCCACAGCCGGCATGAGCCTCCTGGGGGCCACCACCGAGCTGGCCCTGCTCTTCGTGGCCCTGGAGACCTTCTCCCTGGCCCTCTACGTCCTCACCGGCATCTACCGCCGCAACCCCCGGAGTGCCGAGGCCTCCCTCAAGTACTTCCTGCTGGGGGGCTTTGCCAGCGGCTTCTTCGTCTACGGCGCGGCCCTGCTCTACGGCGCGGGCGGCACCACCGACCTGGCCCTCCTGGGGCAACGGCTGGCCGCGGGGGAGGCCAACACCTCGCTTCTCTGGGCCGGCATGGCCCTGCTCCTGGTGGGCTTCGGCTTCAAGCTCAGCCTGGTGCCCTTCCACATGTGGACCCCGGATGTCTACCAGGGAGCCCCGACCCCCATCACCGCCTTCATGTCCGTGGGCACCAAGACCGCGGCCCTGGCCGGCTTCATCCGAGTGCTGGGCACGGCCCTGCCCGCCCAACAGGCCACGTGGGGCTGGGCCCTGGCCGTCCTGGCCGTCCTCACCATGACCGTGGGCAACCTGGCCGCCCTGCGCCAGATGAGCCTGAAGCGGATGCTGGCCTACTCCAGCATCGCCCACGCGGGCTACATCCTGGTCGCGCTGGTCCCCGGCACGGCCCAGGGCACGGCCGCAGCGCTCTTCTACCTCTTCGCGTACGGGCTCATGAACATCGGCGCCTTCGCGGTGGTGGTGGCCCTGGAACGCACCGCGGAGAACGACGTGGACCAAGGGGGCTTCCGGGGGATGGCGACCCTGTATCCGGCCCTGGCCGCGGCCATGGCCGTCTTCATGTTCAGCCTGGCGGGGATCCCGCCCCTGGCCGGCTTCTTCGGCAAATTCCTCGTCTTCAAGGCTGCCGTGGAGGGGGGATGGACCTGGCTGGCCGTTCTGGGCGTGCTCAACAGCGCCATCAGCGCCTACTACTACCTGCGGATCACCGTGGCCATCTACTTCGACCAGGCCCAGGCCGTGCCAGCCCGCAACGCGTGGGCCGGCCTCAACCTGGGCATCGCCCTGGCCGCCCTCGGGACCGTGCTGGTGGGGATCTATCCCAGCCTCTGGATCGCCCTGTTCCAGGGCCTGGGAGGGTAGGGGATCTGTGGCCCACCGGATCCCCCGGCCGTTCTATGCCCAGGACACCCTGGAGGTGGCCCGTCACCTGCTGGGAGCTCGGCTGGTGCGCCTGTGGGAGGGGCAACGGCTGGGCGGGCGCATTGTGGAGTGCGAGGCCTACCGGGGCCTGGACGACTCGGCCAGCCACGCCAGCCGAGGCCAGACACCCCGCAACGCGGTGATGTTCGGCCCCCCAGGACACGCCTATGTCTACTTCACCTACGGCATCCACTGGATGCTGAACGTGGTCACCGAGCCGGTGGGGGTGGCCGCCGCGGTGCTGATCCGGGCCCTGGAGCCCATCGAGGGCGTGGAGGCCATGTGGGCCCTGCGCCGTCGACGGGGCCGCCCCCGCCAGGTCACAGATCTGACCAGCGGCCCCGGGAAGCTGACCCAGGCCCTGGCCATCGACGGCTCCTTCAACGGCGCGGACCTGACCACCGATCCCCACCTCTGGCTGGAGTTCGACCAGCCGATCCCCCCGGCCAGGATAGCCCGGGGACCCCGCATCGGCATCCCCTACGCCGCGCCGGCCCACCGAGAGGCCCCCTGGCGTTTCTGGATCCGGGACAACCCCTTCGTCTCCCGACCCCGAGCGCCCAGGGCCGCAGGAAAGACCCCGGGATGAACCCCCGGATGGCCTACTCCGCCCGGATCCGATAGATGGCCCCTCGGTAGTCCACCACGTAGACGCTCCCCTCCTGGTCCTCGCCGAAGGAGCTGATGGCCAGATCGGTGTCGAGCAGGAGAGTGGTCCGAGGGGTGCCCCCAGGGTCTACCCAGTAGCTCCAGATCCGGCCGGAACAGAAGTCCGCGAAGAGGAAGCTCCCCTCCAGGGGAGGAGCGTCCGGCCCCCGGTAGACATACCCGGCCACCACCGCGCAGTTGCCGTCCTTGAGCTCGTACTCCACCACCGGGATCTCCAGACCGGTGCGGTCGCAGGGCCGATCCTCGGGGAAGCAGTGGTTGGCCTCCATGATGGGCCAACCGAAGTTGAGACCCCCTCGGACCACCCGTTCGGCAGCCACGAAGTGGATCTCCTCGTAGCGGTCCTGGCCCACATCGCCGATCCACAGATCGCCTGTGAGCCGGTCGAAACTGTAACGCCAGGGGTTCCGCAGGCCCAGGGCCCAGATCTCGTCCCGCACCTCCTGGCCGTTCCACGTGGCCTCGATCCAGGGGTTTTCCGGGGGGATGGTGTAGCCCACCGTCGGATCCCGGAGCACGTCGACGCGCAACATCTTGCCCAGCAGGGTGGCCGGGTTCTGGCCGTTGCCGAACACGTCGTTGGCCCGCCCCCCATCCCCGGTGCCGATGTAGAGGTAGCCGTCGGGGCCGAAGAGGAGCATGCCCCCGTTGTGGTTGGCCGCGGGCTGGTCCAGCCAGAGGACCTGGAACTCGCTGGCCGGATCCGCCCGATCCGGATCCGATCCCACCCGATAGCGGGCGATCACCGTGTCCCCCTGGCGGTCCGTGTAGTTGACGAAGAACACCTGTCGCTCCGGATACCCCGGCGGAAAGGCCAGCCCCAACAGGCCCTGCTCAGAGCCCCGGCTCCCCACCCGATCGCGGATGTCCAGGAAGACCTGGGGCTCCTCACCCTCCCGCACCACCAGGATCCGCCCGGCCTTCTCCACCACGAACAGGCGTCCGGAACCGTCCCCGGCGTGGGTCACGAAGATCGGCCGTTCCAGCCCCTCCACCACCGGCTCCAGGATCAGATGGGCTTCCTCTGGCCCCGGCCGCGTCGCCGTCGGGGACGGGGTCGGGCTGGGGAGCGGAGTGGGGGAGACCTGGGTCTCCGGTTCGGTCCTGGGAGCCGGGGTCGGCGAGGAGGTGGGGGTCGCGGTGGCCGTGGGCTCCGGCTGGGCCACCGGCACCGGTGGGCTGCCGGGCCCCTCCCGACCCCGGCAGCCGGCCAGGAGGAGCCCCAGGATGGCCACCAGGAGGATCGGGGCCAGGCGGTGCAGGGACACAACGGTACGCCGCGATGTCGCCATGGTTCACCTTGCATTGCGGAAGATAGGGGGCACGGGAAGCGCCCCAGGCCGATGACGCGGGATGGCCCTATGGTACCAGAATGGGGCCTGGCTGTCAGATCCTCCGCCGAGCAGCCCAGGGCAAGGGCGATCCCAGTCCGGCGCCGGGTGGAATGTGAAGGAACAGCAAGGTAGGTCCCTTTGAAACTGTGGTACAATGGAGGCAACGACTCCCCCATTTTCCCCACGAACCAGTGGACAGACTCTCTCGGACCAGCAAGGCCCGGCTGGTAGGCTCCGGGAAAGGATGGGCCTCCTGGTCGTGGAGCGTCGCGGTGTCGGCCATCCATGGAGCCGAACGGCGCCTTCCCCCGGACGCCCAGGCCGTCGTCGTATCCAAGGAGCCTGCCATGGTTCGTACCCCTTCCCCCTCAACGCCCTGTTTCCAGCTCCACCTGTTCGGCCTTTTGGAGCTTCGAATGGATTCCGAGACAGAGCTCCTGCCTCTGTCCCTCCCCGGTGGCAAGGTCCAGAGCCTGTTGGCCTGTGTGTTTCTCTACGGTGGGCGCCTGGGAACCAGGCGCCACATTCGGCACCCCCTGTGGCCCGACACAGAGCCGGAGCGGGCCTGACGCCACCTCTGGATACGCTTTACCGGCTCCAGCGGGCTCTTTCTGGGCCCTGGATCCGGGGGAAGGCCACAGGCCCTGCGGAAGAGGGCTGGGCGCTCTTCCAATGTATCTCCGCTCACGAGCGCTCCATTTCTCCCGGTGGGCCTTTGTCGTGCGTGTCTGGTGGGAGGGAGACGACTCAGGGGCACGTACCCTGTTGTGTGGCCTGCTCCAGGAGGTCCATAGCCAGGAGCAGACGGCGTTTGCGTCCTTGGAGGAGCTTTCCGCGTGGTTGACCGCTCGCACTCGGCCGCGGTCGGACGATGGACAGGAGTTGGGGAGATGAGCTGGGCCATCCCTGCACATCACGTTCATTGCGCTTCTCAAGTGGCACGTGTGTTTCGTATCCAGAGGCGTTTTCACAGCGAAGGAGATCATCCATGCGTCACATCCGTTTTCCTCTCGTTGCTTGGTGGAGCGTCGCCGTTCTCTGGGTGGCGCTGCTGGGGATCGGGGGAGCCCTGGCATCCGGAGAGTACCTCCGGCGCAGCGTCCTCCCGGCCGGTGGCCA
>JALSIX010000010.1 GCA_026989655.1 Caldilineaceae bacterium | reverse complement strand
CCGGGGAGGGCCTCGGCCATGGCCATTGTACCACAGCCGAGGGCCCGATGTCATCGGACGCTTCAGGGGGACCCTCGGCCCTCTCCTTGGTGGGGGCAGCGTCCCGTGTGGTACAATGGGCACACTCCGTGGCCATCCTGTACCTGTGTCAGGCATTGGAGCGCGGCACCATGCCCCATGGATGCTTCGGCTCCGCATCTGTCTGTGCCATGCAGTCTCCTCCACCCCTCTTCCGAGCTCCACACCCCTCTCGGATATCCTTCGACCGGACATGGAAGGCAGGAGGTGCACGATGTCCCACCAATGGTCTCTTGGCCTGGTGAGTGCCCTGCTGGCTCTCCTGGCCGCCACGGGGATCGGCCTCCAGGGTGGCATGGAGCTGCCCTGGTGGTCGGTGGACGGCGGCGGAGGCGCCGCGGCCTACGGCTCCGCCATGGCCCTCACCGGCACTGTCGGCCAGCCAGACGCCGGTGGCCCGCTGGAAGGCGGGCCCTATCGGCTGTTCGGCGGCCTGTGGAGCGGCTTCCCCCAGCCCGCTGCCCGTTTCGACCTCTACCTGCCCACGGTGTTGAGATAGCCCACCGGATCCGGGTGCACCGCGGCTCCTCCCCGGTCGCCAGGCCAGGGAAGGGGGGCGGTGGCCATGGCCCGGTGCCCCGCGCGCCGCGGCTGCACCGTTGGGTGGGCAGCCCGCCCACAGAACAAGGAGGTTGACCCCATGGAACGCTTGTCTCGCTGGTTCGGTATCCTCACAGCTCTGGCCCTCCTGGTGGGTTCCGTGGCCCCCGATCGGGTGCAGGCCCAGGAGCCCGGGGGGGACACGCCCCGGGCCACGGCCGGGGCCCTGGGCACGGCCTTCACCTACCAAGGGCGCCTGGTGGATGGCGGCAACCCGGCCAACGGCGTCTACGATCTCCGCTTCACCCTCTACGATGCACCCGTGGGGGGCAGCGCGGTGGGCAGCCCGATCACCGTGGACGACGTGGCCGTCGCGGATGGCCTCCTCACCGTCCAGCTCGACTTCGGCGGCGACGCGTTCAACGGCGATGCCCGCTGGCTCCAGGTGGAGGTCCGTCCTGGCAACAGCACCGGCACCTACACGGTGTTGAGCCCCCGCCAGGCGTTGACGGCCACCCCCTACGCGCTCTACAGCCGCACCGCTCCCTGGAGCGGACTGACCGGTGTGCCCGCCGGGCTGTCGGACGGCGACGACGACACCCTGGCCAACCTGTCCTGCACCGACAACCAGGTGGCCAAGTGGAACGGCACGGCCTGGGTCTGCGCCCCGGACGCGGACAGCGGCGGCGACATCACCGCGGTGACCGCGGGCACCGGGCTGGCCGGCGGCGGGAAGTCGGGGGCCGTCACCCTGAGCCTGAACACAGACTACACGGACAACCGCTACTGGAAGCAGGGCGGCAACGCCGGCACGAACCCCAGCACAGACTTCCTGGGCACCACGGACGACCAGCCCCTGGAGATCCGGGTGGACGGACGACGGGCCTGGCGGGTGGAACCCAACCTCAGCAGCCCCAACATCGTCGGCGGCTCGCCGAACAACGCGGTGACGGGAAATGCGGTGGGCGCGACCATCGGCGGCGGGGGCTCGGTGGAGGAGGGCACCGGCCCCTCGGAGGGGAACAGGGTGACGGACGACTACGGCACGGTGGCCGGAGGCCTGGGGAACCAGGCGGGGAACGACGATGGGAGCAGCACCAACGCGGCCTACGCCACGGTTGCCGGCGGGCGGTACAACCAGGCCTCGGGGCTCTCGGCCACGGTCTCCGGTGGGCAGTACAACCAGGCCTCGGCGAAATACGCCACGGTTGCCGGCGGGCAGTACAACCAGGCCTCGGGGCCCTCGGCCACGGTCCCCGGTGGGGTCTCCAACATCGCGGCCGGGGACGCCAGCCTCGCGGCCGGTTCGAGGGCCAAGGCCATGCACGACGGCACCTTCGTCTGGGCCGACAGCCAGCCCGGGAGCTTCGCCTCCACCGACATCAACCAGTTCCTGGTTCGGGCCGGGGGCGGGGTAGGCATCGACACCAATGCGCCCAAGGGGAAGCTCCACGTGTCGGCCAACTCCACCACAGCCTTCCCAACCCTGCGCCTGGAGGAGCAGGGCGCCGACTACGCGCGGCTGGAGTTCGCCAACACGGCCAACACGGCCCGCCGCTGGCACATCGCCGGCCTCATCGGCTCCGGCCTGGGCGCCGACCGGCTGAACATCTGGAACAGCAACCGGGGCGACGTGATGAGCATCACTGGAAACGGCCTGGTGGGCATCGGGATCTCGTCGCCCCAGACGCCTCTGGACGTGCGTGCCCCTCGGTCGGGCGGGTTCGGAGTGCCGCCCTTCGGGAACTTCGTGGCCTGGATCGAGAACACCGCCGGTGCATGCAACCCCACCTGTCCCCAGGGCATGGGGATCAGGGTTCAGCGCAGCGGCAACCTGACCGGCGTCGGCTTCATCGTCTTCTACGATGCGAACAACCAGCGCGTGGGGGCCATCCAGGGGAACAGCAGCGGCGGCGTGACCTACTACTCCAGCAGCGCCGATTTCGCCGAGTGGCTCCCCCTGCGGGATCCGGCAACCGAGCCCCAGGTCCAGCCCGGGGACATCGTGGCCTGGACGCCTGAGGGGATCACCCTGGAGACCCGGGAGGCCCTGCGGATGATGGTGGTCAGCACCGCGCCCCTCATCGCGGGCAACACGCCCGAGGAGGAGAACCGCCCCGGCTGGGTGCCGGTGGCCTTCGTGGGCCAGGTCTCGGCACGGGTGCGGGGGCCGGTCCAGGCCGGCGACCTCATCCTGCCCTCGGGCCGGGACGACGGCACCGGCATCGCGGTGGCCCCGGCCCAGATCACCCCAGCCCAGATGGGCCAGGTGGTGGGGCGAGCCCTGGAGACGGTCCCCGAGGAGGGGATCCACACCGTCCGGGTGCTGGTGGGCCTGCCGGATCTGGAGCTGGTGCAGACCGTGCTGGCGGCCCGGGACGCCCAGATCGCCGGGCTGGAGGCTCGGCTGACGGCCCTGGAGGCCCGGTTGGACGCGCTGGAGAGGGGCTCGACGGGACGTCCGGCCGAGGCGGGCCGCTGAGGGAGGCAGGAGGCCCGGCGAGCGGGAGGGGGATGAGCGGCCCCCTCCCGCCCCTGGGCCCTACCGGGGTTCCTCCCGGACGTTCACCTCTCGGACCAGGTACTCGTAGTGTCGTCCCTTGTGGCCGGAGCCCCGTCCGTAGTAGTGCCACTGGGGGAAGTTGAAGTCCGCGGTGACGGAGCGGGGCAGGAGGAGGACCGCCCGGAGGAAGGCCTCCAGGTCTGGGATGTCGTAGATGTTCACCTCGTATCCCCAGGCGTCCATCTGGTTCAGGAGGGCCCGCAGCTCGGGGGTGAACCAGCTGAGGGAGAAGCGATTGATCCCCCAGGAGCGGTAGCGGTCCAGCTCGGCCCGGGCCAGGCTGGGATCCGTGAGGATGGTGGCGGCCAGATGGTCGATGGGACACTGGCGGATCGCGCCGGGGTGGGCGGCCTGGAGCTTCCGGAAGCCCTCGGGGCCGATGAGGTCCACCTCGGCATTGAACCAGAGCTCCTCGTCCCGGAAGCCGAAGCGATCCACCAGCTCCAGGACCCGGTCCACCAGCCGGCCGTTGTTCTTCAGGTCCAACTTCACCGCCTTGCCCCGCTCTCGGATACGGGTCAACACGTAGTCCAGGGTGAGGAGCTCCTCCTCCTCGCTCAGGGGGGCTTCCTCCACCCGGTCGTGGCGCAGGACCACCCGGTGGTCGGCCTCTGGGTCGAGCTGGACGTCGAACTCTCCCCAGCGGACGTTCTCCGCGGCCAGGAACTGACGCAGGTTGGCGTGGTCGTTGATGCCGTGCCAGACGAACTGGACCCGGCGGGGCAGGCGTCGTTCGGGGATCAGCTCCACCAGCTCGTAGGTGTGCCCCGTGACCGAGCGGGCCGGCAGCCGGTCCCGTCGGGATTCGAAGAGGGTGTCCGCGTGGAGGAGGAGGATCTCGCCGCCCCGGTCGTACTCGGCCACCGCGGCCAGGTTCTCGGGCTCGTTGTCCACGTACGCGAAGACCCGGTAGCCCTGTTCCTGGAAATAGCGGATGCCGGCCACCTTGGCCTGGGCCACGTGCTCCTCCCAGTCCTGGGGGTTCATGTGGAGCAGCGCGTCGTCGAAGTGGACGCCGTGGGCCCGGCCCAGGGTATTGAGGCTGCGCAGGGTCTCCTCCCGGAGGTATGCGGGCCGGCCGGTGTTCAGGCCCACGTAGGTGTTGGGCTGGATCTGGAACCAGCGGATCACCTCCAGGACGCCCCGGAAGGGCCGATGGCTGTGGCGAATGGCCACCGGGGTCCAGCGCCGTTTCCGGTACCAGCGCAACACCTCCTCCCGCACCCCGGGGGGCAGGCCCATGGAGTCCAGGAGGAGGTGGACCTGGTTCTCGTGGACATGGATGGCCTCGGGCTGCAGGCCATCGAAGTGGTGGGTCCCGTGGGCCTTGTCGTACTCCTTGAGCACATGCGCGATCATGTAGCGCATGTCCAGGATGGTGCCGTCGATGTCGAAGACGATCATCAGCCGGTCGCCGGGGTATCGCTGGCGCATGCGCTCGTAGTGGCGGGCCAGTTCCCGCATCCAGTTGCGTGCCATTGGGATCTTTCCCCCGTCCGGGTGTGCAAAAGGAAACCGCCCGACGGGGCGGGCGGTGGGTTGTGAGACCGCTCGGCAGTCCAGGCCCCTATGTCCACAACAGAGACTGTTCGGTGCGTGGGTCGAAGAACTGGACCGCGTCGGGATCGATGGCCAGTTGGACCGAGTCTCCCATGGCATAGCGTCTGGCCGGATCCGCCAGGGCGTGGATGCGGATGTCCCCCACCTGGATGTCCAGCAGGTCATCCCGTCCCAGGGGCTCCACCACGTAGACCTGGCCCTGAATGGGGCCCTGCCCCACGGTGACGTCCTCGGGGCGGATGCCCAGGATCACCGTGCCCCGGCCCGCGGCCTTCTGGGCCCGTTCGGGCGCCACCGCCACCTCCAGGCCGGGGCGCCGGGCCAGGTAGCGCTCCCCCTGGTGGACCACCTCCACGTCCAGGAAGTTCATGGGAGGGTTGCCGATGAAGCCGGCGATGAAGAGGTTCTTCGGCCGGTCGTAGAGGTCATCGGGGGTCTCGTAGGCCTGGAGCTTGCCCTCCCGCATGACCGCGATCCGGTCGGCCATGGTCATGGCCTCCACCTGATCGTGGGTGACGTAGATGGAGGTGATGCCCAGCTCGATCTGGAGGCGCTTGATCTCCGCGCGCATGGAGAGACGGAGCCGGGCGTCCAGGTTGCTCAGGGGCTCGTCGAAGAGCAGGATGTCCGGCTCCTTGGCCAGGGCCCGGCCCAGGGCCACCCGCTGCTGCTGGCCGCCGGAGAGCTGGCCTGGCCGGCGATCCATCAGGTGGCCGATGCCCATCATGTCCGCGACCTCCTGGGCCCGCTTCAGCATCACCTCCTTGGGCACCTTCTTCAGGCGCATGGGGAAGGTGATGTTCTCCAGCACGGTCATGTGGGGGTAGAGGGCGTAGCTCTGGAAGACCATGCCGATGTTCCGGTCCTTGGGCGGGATCCGGTTGACCACCCGGTCGTCGAAGCGGATCTCCCCTCCGGTGGGCGCGTAGATGCCCGCGATCATGAGCAGGGTGGTGGTCTTGCCGCACCCCGAAGGCCCCAGCAGGGCCACGAACTCCCCGTGGCCCACCTCCAGGTCCACCCGGTCCACCGCGGTCACGTCGCCGAAACGCTTGGTCAGCTGGATGAGTCGGACTTCCATCATGTCCCGCCTTTGGTGCCGCCGCTGAAGATGTTCAACAGGTACTCCTGGGTGAAGAAGAAGAAGAGCAGGACGGGGATGAGCTGGAAGAGGCCCACGGCCGCGACGGTGCTGTAGTTCACCGGCGCGGTGTCGCTGAGCAGGCTGCGCAGGTAGGCCGCGAGGGTGCTCTTCTCCATGGTGGTGATGAAGGTGTAGGGGATCAGGAAGGAGTTCCACCCGGAGATGAAGGAGAAGATGGAGAGCGCGGCCACCCCGGGCTTGATCAGGGGCATGAGGATCTGCCACCAGACCCGGAAACGGCTGCAGCCGTCGATGAGCGCGGCCCGCTCGATGTCCCAGGAGATGTTGTCGAAGAACCCCTTCATCAGCCAGATCCCCAGGGGGAGCTCCAGGCCCACGCTCACCAGGATCACGCCGCCCAGGGTGTTGTAGCCGATGCCACCGATGAGGGGCAGGTCTCGGCCCACCAGGGGAAGCTGGGCCAGCCAGCGGAGCACGAAGTAGATGGCGATGAGCAGGGTCACGCTGGGAAAGGCGTGGAGGATCAGGGTGGTGGCCAGGAAGGGGCGCCGTCCCGGGAAGGAGATCCGGGAGAGCGCGTAGCCGGCCAGGGCCGAGATGAGGACCACCCCCAGGGTGAGCCCCACCGCCAGGATGAAGGTGTTCAGGGTGACCTGCCAGATCTTGGGGTCCTCCCAGAGGAAGGACCAGTTGTCCAGGGTCAGGCCGCCCACGTTCCCCTGGCTGTCCACCGGGACGAGACCGAAGGTCCGCTGGGAGAAGGTGGAGACCCCGATCCAGATGTAGCCCACCGCGATGGGCAGGGAGATCCCCGTCAACAGCGCCAACGGGATCGCGACCCGCCAGCGGGAGCCGGTACCCAGGTGTTCGTCCATGGCAACGCACTCCGAATGCTACAGGGCCTCGATCTTGGGCTCCTGGACCAACTGGTTGAACTGGAAGTAGCGCATGTAGACCACGGCCATGAGCAGCCCCACCCCGACCAGGATCATGGCCAGGGCCGCGCCGAACCCCCATTGGAAGTTGCCCCAGTAGTTGTTCAGAGCCCGCTGGTAGGCCCACAGGGACCAGACCTCCGTGTTGAACTGGCCCTCGGTCAGGAGGAGAATGTACTCAAAGGAGGTCAACAGGGACAGGGTCTGATACGTGGTGACGAAGAGGAGGGGCCAGCGCAGCATGGGCAGGATCACGTAGCGGATCCGCTGGAGGAGGTTGCACCCGTCCACCAGGGCCGCGATCATGTAGTCCCGGGGGATGGACTCGATGGCCGACGTGAAGATGATCATGCCGAAGGAGGCCCCCACGAAGCCGTTGGTGAGGATCACGAAGGCCCAGGCCTGGGCCGGGAGCCAGTTGGTGGGCTCCACCCCCAGGGGGCCGAACAGATGTTGGTTCAGGATCCCGTACGGAGCGTCCGCGGCCATGTACTTCCACATCATGATGTAGACCACCGAGGGGGTGATCCGGGGAAGCAGCCAGAGGGAGCGGAAGAAGAACCCGGTTCGCCGGGGAATGTGGGTGGTCAACAGGGCCAGGACCATGGCCAGGCCCACGTTGAAGAGGGCCAGGGTGAACAACACGTACTTCACCGTGTTGCGAAAGACGTCCACGGACTGGGGATGGACGAAGATCCGGCGGTAGTTCTCCAGGCCAACCCACTCCCAGTTCCGGAAGCCGGTGGAGCTGCTCAGATTGGTCAGGGAGATGCCGAAGAGGATGAGCACCGGGGTGAAGAAGAAGACCAGCACCAGCAGGGAGGCGGGGCTCATGAAGAGGAGCGGGGCAACCATGCGCCGGAGGTTGCTCCACCAGGGCGTCCGGGCCGTCACGGGCAGGGTGGAGGGGATCCGTTCATCGATGGTGGTCATTGGGATGCTCTCCCGAGAGGCTGCCCTCCCGACACCGGGAGGCGGGCAGGGCCGGGGGGATCCGGCCCTGCCCCAGTGACGCCGCTCTCACCCGCGGTCACTCCACCAGGACCGCGTCGGCCAGCTCGGCCTGGAGCAGCTCGATGGCCGCGTTGGCCGCGTCGGCCGGCGACATCTCACCGTTCTCGGCCTTCACCATGAAGTCCCACAGGATGTCGAAGTAGGGACCGTACATCACGTGGTTCGGCTGGTAGAAGTTGTAGTCCAGCATGTAGAGCACGTCGGAGAGGAAGCGGTTGTTGGCGTAGTCCGGGTAGTCGGCCTGGGACTTCAGGATGCCCAGGTGGGTGCTCTCCACCGCGTGGAGGGTGTTGATCTCCGGGGTGGTGGTCTTGGCCAACACCGCGCAGGCCGCGTCCTGGTTCTCCTTGCCCGAGGCCTCCGGCGTGGTGATCATGTAGACCAGGGGATGGGAGAGGGTGACCCCGGGCCGGCCGGGGATGCCCGAGGGCTGCAGCGCGTAGCCCACGAAGCTGAACAGGTACTCCTCGCCGCCCAGGTCGGCCACGTAGTTCACCGCCCAGTCGGCCCACTGCCAGATGCCGCCGTTCCAGAAGAGAGCCTGGCCCCGGGAGACGGTGTCGTGCCAGATGCTCCACTCGGTGCCGATGTAGTTCTCCGGGGTGATGCCCTCCTCCACCACCCGACGCTGGAACGCGTACCAGTTCTCCAGGGCCTCCCGGTCGATCACCAGCTTGTCCTGCTCGGGATCGTAGAGGCGACCGCCGTAGGCCGCGTAGTACTGGATGAAGTCGCCGCCCTTGCGGGGCCGATGCCAGTAGCCGTAGCCGGGCTCCACCACGCCCTTCTCGATGGCCTCCTTGGCCGTCGCGATCATGTCGTCCAGGGTGAACTCCCCGTTCTTGATCCGCTCGGGCAGGGCGTCGATCTCCTCCTGGGACCACCCCATCTCGGCCAGCTTCTTCTTGTTGAAGAACATGGGCCGAGCCTCCGTGTCCTGGGGCACACCCCAGAGCTTGCCCTTCCAGGTGGCCGAGTTCCAGAGGCTCTCGATGACGTCGTCGAACTCCGGATAGCGCTCCCGGCACCAGTCGAACTCGGTGATGTAGCCCGCGTTGGCCCACACGGGGATGTCCTCGTGGCCGGAGACCACGATGTCCGGCGCCTCGCCGGAGTCCGCGGCCAGGGTGAACTTCTGCTTGTACTCGCCCCAGCCCGAGTCGTCGTTCACGGGGACCACCTTCACGTTGAAGTCGGTGACCATCTCCGCGGCCTTGGCCGGCCCGTCCGCGCGCCAACGCTCCACGTTGTTGGCCTGGGCCCAGACCACGATCTCCAGGGGCTCCTCGCCGGGGCCGGCCTCCTCCGCGGGCGCGGCCGCGGCCTCCTCCCCAGCCGCCTCCTGGGCCGGCGCGGCCGCCGGCTGGGCCGGACAGGCCGTCAACACCAGGGCTGCCACCACGAGCAGAGCCACCAGCACAGACCAGCGCGTCTTCGGATGCATGATCCTCCTCCTTGTTGGGGGTGTCGCGATGGTGGATGGGAACAGAACCAGGCGTAACCGATGGAACGGCACCCGCACGGCCGCCAGGCCCGCGGATGCACGGCACCGGCGACCGCGGACGGGGGTGCCTCGACACTGGGTACACGTGTGTCTACGGACGACATGGCCGCCGCGACTTCACCTCCAGCGGGCCTGCAGGCGTCCAGGCCGGGCGCGAGGGCTCGCGACCATGGCCCGGAGCTCGGGGGGCAGCCCTATTGTAGCGCGGCTCGCGGAAAAGGTCAACTCCGGAAAAAAGATTCCGGAAAGGGCAAGCAAAAGGCGGTGGCGATGGGAGGGCCGGCCACAATTTTTCTGGCCCACCCCTCAGCGCCTTTGCCGACCGAGCAAGCGCCCTCATTCGTGGAGACGGGGATCGCGCCGGCCCAGGATCACCGGTCGGCTGCTGCGCAACCAGGCCGGCCAGACGGTCTGGGACCGCCCCAGGGTCAGGACCCGGGCAAGCCGTTGGACCCCCAGGTACGCGGCCTCCACCGCACGGCTGAACCGGGCCCCGGCCGTCCATGCGCCCAGGAAGAGGCGCAGGCTGGGCTCGGGGAACCAGTTCACCCCCACCGCACCGGCCACGGCCTGGGCCCCCAGCTCCAGCCAGGCAGGGGCCAGGCTCGCGCCGAAACAGTTGACACCGTAGACCGTCCTCAGCTCCAAAGCCCCCGGATCGCCCCGTCGGAGCCGCCTCAAGGCCCGGAAGGTCTCCGCCCCCAGATGCTCGCGCCCCTGGAAACCCACCAGATGGCCCTCCAGGCCGTGGACCAACAGCAGGAGATCCACCGTATGGGTGGCCCCCACCTCCCCCATGGCCTGGACGAACATCGGCCCGGTGACCTGGGCATCCTCCAGGATCACCACCCGATGGTAGTGGCGGTGGACTTCCTGGCCCCGGAGGAGCCGCTTGGCGTACTCCTCGGTCAGGTGATCCACCGCGGCCATGAGCCACGGAGGCAGGGCATGCCCGGCAATGGAGCCCACCCCCTCCAGCAGGACCACCAGGGCCCGCGGACGGGGTGGCCGGGGCCCGGCCGCGGGCGGGGGCCCGTCGTCGTCCGCTCTCGGCGGGCCGATGCCCCCCGGAGCGCCGCGCCCCAGGTCCCCTTGAGCCCCTCCCCGCTCAGTACTGGAAGCGTCCACTGGCCCGGACCACCTTCACGTGGAACTCCTCCACCAGGGGCTCCAATCCCTCCACCAGCTTGGCCCATTCCGGGGAAGAGAGCAGACGCCGGGCCTGGTCCTCGTCCTCCAGCACACCGCCGCCCAGGATCTGGGGCGCGTCGCCCCACATGGTGTACCACGCGTCGGTGATCCGCAGGCCCAGGCGGGCCAGCCCCGGGGCCAGAACCTGCATGACGTAGCGCTGGCACTCCTCTTCCCGGCCGGGTTTCATCGTGTAGCTCAGCAACACCTTGACCATGGTTGTGGGGTGTCCGTGTGGGTCGATCCGCGGTTGTCGGCTTGTCGATCCGCGATGGCGGAAGCGGCCCTCGAGGGCCCCTCCGGGTACGATGACAGCCCGGGCCCAGGCGGGACCCTCCATCCTCCTCCCCACCGGGATCCCGCCTGGGCGTCGTCTGGAAGTGGACGGCGGCATGCTCGGGCTCCTCTCGAGCCAGTATACCACACTTTCGCCGGGATCCGGTGCCGGGCGTGCCCGGGGAACACGGCCCCGGGGAGCCCCATTTGTGAAATCCCGCACGGGTCGGCTTGACACATTTCCGGCCCCGGCTATAATTGCAGACAAGGATCCCTCCTCAACGGGGTCGATGTGGGCCTTTTCCGACCGGCCGGGCGGAGTTGCGATTTCCGGGGCGGTGGGGTATAGTGACGCCTGGTTCCTGCCCGGCAACGGTGCCCATGCATCCGGTTCCCGGATTTCCTCTGCGCGAGCCCGGTTTCCTGCGAGGACAGAGAGATGGCCACAGTTCCCTCAGATTTCTACAAGCTCAAGGAGCAGCAGATCCAGCAGTACCTGCACGACTCCATCCAGGTGCCGCCCGAGCTCCGGCAGAACGTCCTGGTCACCACCCTGGACAAGCTCTACAACTGGAGCCGGCGTTCCAGCATGTGGCCCCTGCTGTTCGGCCTGGCCTGCTGCGCCATCGAGATGATCGCCACCGCGGCCAGCCGCTACGACATGGCCCGCTTCGGGATGGAGGTCATGCGGCCCAGCCCCCGCCAGAGCGACCTGATGATCGTCTCGGGCACCGTGACCAAGAAGATGATCCCGGCCATCGTGCGCATCTACAACCAGATGGCCGAGCCCCGCTACGTGGTGGCCATGGGCGCGTGTGCCAGCGGGGGTGGCCCCTTCAAGGAGGGCTACAACGTGGTCAGCGGGGTGGACAAGTACATCCCCGTGGACGTCTACGTGCCCGGCTGTCCGCCCACGCCCGAGGCCCTCATCTACGGCATGATGAAGCTCCACGAGAAGATCGAGCGCCAGAGCATCGCCACCGTGCCCTGGTACCAGGAGGGCTTCAGCGGCTACGTTCCGGTCCCCCGCCTGGGCCCGGACATCTTCGACCCCCGGCAGGTGGAGCTCATCAAGGAGCACACCCTCCAGGCCACCCGGGAGGCGGCCCAGGCCGCCCAGGCCGCGGAGCCCACCAAGGCCGCAGGCCCGGCCCAGCTCTCCGACAAGGCCCGGGCCCGGATCGAGGAGGCCAAACGGCGCCTGGCCGCGAAGCGGGGCGGTTGAGCGTCCAGTCCTTGAACGGAGAGATGAAGCCATGAGTGAACCCACCGCGGTGGCCGAAGGCACCGAACAGCTCCCCTTCAACGACGCGGTCCCCGGCGCGGTCCTCGGCACCTGGGCCGAGGAGACGGACAAGGCCTACCTCGTCGCGCCCGACAAGCTCATCCCCCTGCTCACCCACCTGCGGGACGAGCTGGGCTACGACTACCTGTCCAACCTCACCTGCGTGGACTACCTGACCTATCAGGGCAAGAAGCGCAAGGGTGTCCAGGAGCGCTTCGAGGTGGTCTACCACCTCTACAGCACCCGGAAGGGCGGCGGCCACATCGCCCTGCACGTCCGGGTGCCCGAGAACGAGACCGTGCCCAGCGCGGTGGGCGTCTACCCGGGCGCCAACCTCCAGGAACGGGAGGTCTACGACCTCTACGGCATCCGGTTCGAGGGGCATCCTAACCTGCGCCGGATCCTCCTCTGGGAGGGCTTCCACGGCCATCCCATGCGCAAGGACTGGAAGGAGGCCTACTACGAGCAGGACACCAAGCCCTTCAAGAGCCGCCACCCCCGAGGAGGCTACCAGTTCCACGAGGACAAGCTCCCCTGGGGCAAGAACACCACCTACCCCCCAGGCTGGGACCCGGACACCTGGCAGGAGCCGGTGGCCTACGTGCCCGTCAGCATGGCCCCCCACCCAGTGGTCCAGGACCCAGAGGAGGAAGAGCGGCGGCCCCACGTCCACACCGAGAGCATCGTCATCAACCTGGGGCCCCACCACCCCAGCACCCACGGCGTGTTCCGCATGCTCACCCGGGTGGAAGGGGAGACCATCCTGGCCCTGGAGCCGGAGATGGGCTACCTCCACCGCAACCACGAGAAGATCGGGGAGCGGAACACCTGGCTCATGAACATGCCCTTCACCGACCGGCTGGACTACCTGAACTCCATGAGCAACAACTGGGCCTACGCCCTGGCCGTGGAGAAGCTGGCCGGCATCCAGGTCCCGGAACGGGCCGAGTACATCCGGGTCATCATGGCCGAGCTGACCCGGATCCTCAACCACATGTGGTCCATCGGCTTCCTCCTCAACGACCTGGGGGCCCTCCAGACCCCGGCCCTCTACGCCATCGAAGAGCGGGAGATGATCCTGGACCTCTTCGAGGAGGTCTCCGGCTCCCGGATGATGTGCAACTACTTCCGCTTCGGCGGCGTGGTCCGAGACCTGACCCCCGGCTGGCTGGAGCGGGCCCGCTACCTGGCCCAGGAGCGGCTTCCCCGGGCCCTGGACGAGCTGGACCGGCTCATCTCCGAGAACGAGATCGTCAAGGCCCGCTGCCGGGGCGTGGGCTACCTCTCCGCGGAGGACCTCATCGCGCTCAGCGTCTCGGGCCCCATGATCCGGGCCGCGGGCGTGGCCTACGACATCCGCAAGGCAGAGCCCTACGGCATCTACGACCGGTTCGAGTTCGACATCCCCACCCTGCCCAACAGCGACGTCTACGACCGCTACTACATCCGCCTGTTGGAGGCCCGGGAGGCCGTGCGCATCCTGCAGCAGGCCCTCCGGGACATCCCCGGCGGCGAGGTGCACGGCCCGCCGGCCTACGCGTCCGCCACCCTGGAGGAGGGCTTCGGCACCATCCTGGGCGGCAAGGGGGGATACACCCTGCGGCCGCCGGAAGGGGAGATCTACAGCCGGATCGAGGCCCCCAAGGGCGAGCTGGGCTTCTACCTGGTCAGCGACGGCAAGCCCAACCCCTACCGCTACCACGTCCGGGCCCCCAGCTACATCAACCTGAACGCCCTGGGCCCCATGTGCGTGGGCTACAAGGTCGCGGACGCCATCGTGGTCCTGGGGGCCATCGACATCGTGTTGGGTGAAGTGGACCGCTGAACGGACGGACCTGGAGTCGACAGGAGCGAGATTCTCATGTTCGGAACGGGGTTGCTCAAGGGCCTGGGGGTGACCATCAAGCACCTCATCCAGACCTACACCGACGACATGCAGGAGGTGCCCAGCCGCTACCGGGGGAGCCAGGAGGTCAACGGCCGGCGCATCATCCGCCAGCCCATCGACCAGGAAGGGCTGCTCACCATCCAGTACCCGGAGGAGAAGCGGCTGCTGCCCGAGCGGTTCCGCTTCATCCCCATGCTCATCTGGGACACGGAGAAGGGAGAGGACCGCTGCACCGCCTGCGGCATCTGCGCCAAGGTCTGCCCTCCCCAGTGCATCTGGATCGTGCGGGACACGGACGAGAAGGGCAAGCCCGTCACCCGCCCCGCGGAGTTCTACATCGACGCGGTGGTCTGCATGAGCTGCAGCTTCTGCGCGGAGTTCTGCCCCTTCGACGCCATCAAGATGAACCACGACTACGAGCTCGCGGTCTACGACCGGTACCCCCAACTGGTCTACGACATGGAGGAGCTCACCGTGCCCCTGGAGTACTACGCGGCCCTGTGGCCCACCCAGTACGCCCAGGAGGAGGAGAGGCGACGACGGGAGGAGGCGGAGAAGGCCGCCAAGGAACAGGCCAAGGCCGCCGGGCCCAAGGCTCAACGCTCCCCCCAGGGGCGGGAGGCGCTGAAGCAGAAGGCCGCAGAGCGGGCCAAACAGCGACAACAGGCCCAGACCGGTGGCGAGGACCCGGAGGCCCGCAAGGCCCGGCTGGAGGAGCTGAAGCGGAAGGCCGCGGAGCGGGCCCGACAGCGCAAGGAACAGGGCGGCGAATAGCCCGACCGCCAGATGCCCGCGCCGGGGCCTTGGGCCGCTCTCCGCGGACATATCCTGGACCGTCGGCTGCCATGTGGCCAGGCCCGGTAGGGCCTGGCCCGTTCTTTCGGATTCCATCACACCGCCCCGTGACATCGCGGGAGATCGAGAGGAGGAGATCGACCATGGCGGTGACACTGACCTACTACGGACATGCCACCTTTGTGGTGCACGCAGACGGCACCCGCATCGTCATCGACCCCTTCTTCGCGCCCAACAACCCGGCCGCGCCGGCCCAGGCCACGGCCGACACCATCGACGCGGACTTCATGGTCATCTCCCACGGCCACGCGGACCACATCGCGGACGCGGTGGCCATTGCCCAGCGGACCGGGTGCACGGTCATCAGCAACTTCGAGATCGTGAACTGGCTGGCCAACCAGGGCGTGGAGAAGACCCACCCCCTCCACATCGGCGGCGGCTACAGCTTTCCCTTCGGCCGGGTGAAGCTCACCATCGCCCACCACGGCAGCGGCCTGCCGGACGGCTCCTACGGCGGCAACCCCGCCGGCATCCTGATCCACTTCAACGACGGTACCGACGTCTACTTCGCGGGCGACACCGGCCTCACCTACGACATGAAGCTCATCGGCGAGGCCGGCGGCGTGGACCTGGCCGTCCTGCCCATCGGCGACAACTTCACCATGGGACCCGACGACGCGGTCCGCGCGGCCCAGTTCGTCCAGGCCAAACGGGTGATCCCCATCCACTACAACACCTTCCCGGTGATCGAACAGGACCCCCAGGCCTTTGCCCGGAAGCTCCGGGAAGAGGCCGACATCGAGTGCGTGATCCTGCAGCCCGGCGAGAGCCTGGCCCTGTAGCCCTGGGCCCCGCTCCGCCGGGGAACCCAGGCGCAGGCAACCACGTCGCCCCCGTGATGGACGGACGGAGGAGGGAACCACCATGTGGGGAACGCTCTTGGCCCTCGGTGGCCTGATGGCCGCCGCCGGAGCCTGGCTCTATCTCTGGCGGCTGTCCCACGAACTGGCCACGGCCCAACGGCGACTGGACCGCTACAACCGAGCCCTGTTCGACGTGAACGAACGGATCCAGGCCCTGGAGGAACGCCACGCCGCGGAGCAGGCCCAGCTCCAGGCCCAGATCCGCTGGCTCACCGGCCGGGCCCGCTTCACCCCGGAGATGACCGTCCGGGAGGCCCAGGCCCTGCACCCCCAGGCCCCGGAGATCCTGGCCGCCTTCCACCTGGGCGGGTGCAGCGGCTGTGCCGTGGACCCGGACGAACGGCTGGACCAGGTGGCCCGGCGCAACGGCCTGGACGTGCAGGAGCTGCTCGCCCAACTGAACCAGCTCCTGCCCCCCGAGGCCGCCCCGGGCAATGCCGTCCCCCTCCAGCCCCAGGGGCCCCAGCGGGTGAAGCTGCCCAACGTCACCCTGGAGCTCGAGTGAACTGCGCCTGCCCGTCAGGCACGTTCCCCGGCCGGGCCACCCCGGCCTGGCCGGGAGAGAGGTGAGACCATGACCCAGACGACCTTCGACGAGAGCGCCTTCAGCCCCCGAGCGGAGATCCTCTTCCCCGCCCACCTGATCCCCATCCTCCGGGACCTTCGAGGCCCCCAGTGGCGCCAACTGGTGGACCGGGTGGCCGACCTCCCGGACACCCACCCGGACAGCCTGGCCTTTGTCCTGATGATGATCCGCCTGAGCGAGTGCCTCCGCTGCCACAGCAACAACTTCCGCTTCCTCCGGGGCTGCGCGCTCTGTTCCATCCAGACCATCCAGTCCTTCAAAGGAGAGGACGAGGATCTGCTGGCCCTCTTCCAGGAGGCCAAACAGGAGCTGAGCCAGCGACTGGGCCAGTACGAACGGCTGCTGGCCGCCTGAGCCCCTCGGGGCCGGCCCCTTGCCAGAGCCAGCGAAAGGCCCGGTCCACCGGGCTTTTTTGCGCCGACCAGGAAGCCGACCCATGGCACGTGCCGCTTCACCCCCCCAGATCGCGGTGATCGGCGGCGGCATTGCCGGCCTGACCGCGGCCTACCACCTGGCCCGGTCCGGCCGCTGCCAGGTCACCCTCTACGAGGCCGCGGGAGAACTGGGCGGCCTGGCCGCGGGCTTCCGCGGCCGCCCCACCTGGGACTGGCCCCTGGAGAAGTTCTACCACCACCTGTTCACCAACGATCGGGCCATTCTGGACCTGGTGGCCGAGCTCGGGATCCGGCATCGGGTGACCGTCCATCGGCCCACCACGGCCATGCACTATCGGGGGCGCAACTACCCCTTCGACAGCCCCCTTCGGGTGCTGCGCTTTCCCCACCTTCCCCTGGTGGACAAGCTCCGCATGGGGTTGGTCCTGGCCTACCTGCGCTACCATCCCCGGCCGCCCTGGCGGCGCTTCGATCGGGTGGAGGCCCACGAATGGCTGGAACGCTGGATGGGACCCCGGGCCTACCGCACCCTCTGGCAACCCATGCTGGAGGGGAAGTTCGGCCCCCACTATCGGGAGGTGAACCTGGCCTGGTTCTGGGCCCGGATCTACAAGCGCACCCCCCGGCTGGCCTACTTCCAAGGAGGCTTCCAGACCTTCATCGACACCCTGGCCCAGGCCACCCGGCAACGGGGCGTGGCCATCCACACGGAGACGCCGGTGACCTCCATCCGCCCCCTGGCCGACCGGGGGTTCCGGCTCCGGATCCGAGACCAGGAGGAGCGCCGCTACCACAAGGTCCTGAGCACGGTGAGCCCGGAATGGATGCAGCGCCTGGCCCCGGACCTGCCCGAGCCCTACCTGGCCCGGCTCCGCTCCCTCCGCAGCATGGGCGCGGTGGTCCTCACCGTGGCCCTGGACCGCCCCCTCCTCCCGGACGGCGCGTACTGGGTCAACGTGCCCAAGGCCGAGGGCCTGCCCTTCCTGGCCCTGGTGGAGCACACCCACATGATCGACCCCGCCCACTACGGAGGCGATCACCTGCTCTACCTGGGCGACTACCTGGACCCCGACCACCGCTACTTCCAGCTCTCCACCCAGGAGCTCCTGGACGAGTTCCTGCCTGCCCTGGCCCGCTTCAACCCGGCCTTCCGCCAGGACTGGGTCACCGGGGCCTGGCTCCACCGGGCCCGCTACGCCCAGCCCGTGCCGGTCCCCGGCTACCTGGCACGGATCCCCGAGCTGCGCACGCCCCTGCCCGGCCTCTACTACGCCTCCATGAGCCAGGTCTACCCCTGGGATCGGGGGACGAACTACGCGGTGGAGATGGGGCAGCGGGTGGCCCGGGCCATGTTGGAGGAGATGGAGCGCTGTCGGATGGCGCCCCGTTGAGGGCCCAGGGGGCCAACGCCCGTTCGGGCCATCCACCGCCACCCTCGGACACCACCACCATGCGGATCCACGAAACCATCCACCGCTACCTGGACGACGCCAGCACCGGCAGCCCCCACACCCGGCGCACCTACCGCACCGCCATGAACCGCTTCCAGGAATACCTGGCCCACAAGGGCCTGGACCCGAGACAGGCCTCCCTGGAGGAGCTGGACGTGGACCGGCTGCTGGGCTACGCCACCTGGCTCCTGGACCAGGCCCAGGTGAGCCGACGGACCCTCCACACCTACCTGGCCGGCCTGGTGGGCTGGGTCCAATTCCTCCAGGTCCGGGGCTGGCTGCCCTTCTCGCCCCAGGAGCTGGCCCGCTTCCAGGAGGGCGTGCGGCGGATCCGCCGCAACCAACGCCCCCCCGACCTGCTGCCCCATCCCCCCCGGCCCGAGGACCTGGAGGCCCTGGTGGCCGCGGCCCGGGAACGCCCCCTGCGCCGGCCCCACGATCCCCGGGAGCGGCTGGCCAAGCTCCGGGACATCGCCCTGGTGGAGGTGCTACGCTGTACCGGCCTCCGGGTCAGCGAGCTGGTGGGCCTGACCCGGCGACAGCTCCAGGAAGCAGAACGGGCCGCCTGGGTGGTGGGCAAGGGGGGACGCCTGCGTCGGGTCTACTTCGACCGTCGGGCCTGGGAGGCCATCCACCGCTACCTGGCCGAACGCCAGCCCCTGGACGGGGCCAGCTCTCGGCCCCTGGGGGAGCTCCCGGTCTTCGCCCGCCACGACCGGCGGGCCGGCAGCCAGGTGCTGCCCCTGAGCTCGGCCAGCGTCCAGAACATCGTCCGCCGGCTGGCCCAGGCCGCGGACCTGGCCTCCCGGGGCATCACCCCCCACGCCCTGCGCCACTACTTCGCCACCCGGATCTACCAGACCACCCGCGACCTGGCCGTCACCCAGACGGCCCTGGGCCATTCCAGCCCCAACACCACCCGCATCTACGCCAAGCTGGAGGACGACGCGGTGCGCCGGGCCCATCGCCAGGCCTTCGAGGGAGAATGACCCTGTGGTATAATGGGCTCGCACACCCGTTCGCATGCCCGTCCCTTGCCCAAGAGCCGCCATGGTCGACCAACGCAGCACCCCTGCCCAGCCGGCTGCCCGCCCCATCGGTCCGGAGCGCCAGCCCGGCGACGAACGGCTGGACTACGCGCTCCGCCCCCACACCCTGGACGAGATGATCGGCCAGGAACGCCTGCGGGACAAGATGCGGATCCTGGTGGAGGCGGCCCGTCAACGGGGCGAGACCCTGGACCACGTGCTCCTCTACGGGCCCCCAGGGCTGGGCAAGACCACTCTCAGCCACATCCTGGCCCACGAGATGGGGGGCAACCTGAAGCCTACGGCCGGTCCTGCCATCGAGAAGGCCGGCGATCTGGCCGCCATCCTCACCAACCTGCGCCAGGGCGACATCCTCTTCATCGACGAGATCCACCGGCTGGGCCGCGCGGTGGAGGAGATCCTCTACCCGGCCATGGAGGACTTCGTCCTGGACATCACCGTGGGCAGCGGCCCCGGCGCCCGCAGCATCCGCCTCAAGCTGCCTCGCTTCACCGTCATCGGGGCCACCACCCGCCTGGCCCTCCTCACCGCGCCCCTGCGGGCCCGCTTCGGCGTGGTGGAGCGCTTCGATTTCTACGAGATCTCGGCCCTCCAGCAGATCGTCCTCCGGGCGGCCCAGCTCCTGGAGACCCCCATCGACCCGGCCGGCGCGCAGGAGATCGCCCGACGCTCCCGGGGCACCCCCCGGGTGGCCATCCGCCTGCTCCGCCGGGTCCGGGACTATGCCCAGGTCCGGGCCCAGGGCTTCATCGACCTGGAGGTGGCCCGCCAGGCCCTGGCCCTCCAGGAGGTCGACTCCTTGGGATTGGACGATCTGGACCGACGGGTGCTGGAGGCCATCATCGTCAAGTTCAACGGAGGGCCTGTGGGGCTGGAGACCCTGGCCGCCAGCATCAGCGAGGAGCGGGACACCATCATGGACGTGGTGGAGCCCTACCTGCTCCAGCTCGGCTTCCTGGACCGGACGCCCCGGGGGCGGGTGGCCACCCGGGCCGCGTACCAACACCTGGGCCACGCCTACCCCCAGGAGGACCGGCCCCCCCCCTCGGCCCAGCCCCGCCTCTTGGACGACGCATCCGCCCCGTAGACGCGCGGTGGGCCGGGCACGACGATGCCCGGCCCACCACGGCCCTTGGAGCCCTCGCCATCACATCGATGTGCCGACGGGCTGGTCGGCTGGGTCCACCAGGGCGGTCCCCAGCCCTTCCACCAATCCGGCCAGCTCCGCGGGCAGGTCGACCACCACCACCCGGCCGTCCGGCAGGATGAAGATCTCCGTCTCCACAGGGAACCCCGGGGCCTCGGCCGCCCCCTCCTCGGGCAGACATCCACCCCCCTGGGCGGGACCGGAGGGGGATCGCCCGCTGGGTGGATCACTCTTCCTGGCGGATGACAAGATGGCCCTCCCGGTCCTGCTCGTAGTACTCCGAGGTGCGCTCCTGGTGTTCCACCCGCCCCAGCCGTTCCAACAGCTGGCTCAGGTCCTCGCAGCCAGGCCCTTTCACCCCCCGGATCACGTACTCCACCCGGCCGTCCGGGTGGATGGCGATCTCGATCTCCTGGCGGGACATCCTCACCCCCATCGGCGTACGGTCAGACGGATCACCTGGTTGTGGTCCACCTTCTCCTCCACCAGCTCGAAGCCCGCCGCCTCCACCTGGGCCCGGACAAAGTGGTAGGCGTAGCGCTGCTGCAGCCGCTTCAGGAGCTCTCGGCCATGGCCCATGGCCATGTCGTCGCCCACCAGCTCCAGGGCGCCATCCTTCCCGGGCCGCAGGCCGAAGGACGCCCCCCGGTGGCGCAACAGGAGCGCCACCGGCTCTCGACGGCCGCTCCATCGGTGGAGATAGACGGTGTTCTCCTGAAAGGGAATTCGCTGCTCCGCCAACACCCGGCGCACCACCTCCAGATCCCGAAGCTCGGTCTGCACCTGGACGAACTTGGACATGGAACACCCCTCCTGGAACTCGACAGCCCCGCGGGATCGTCTCCAGTAAAACACGAAGCCAGCAGGGTTGTCAAACGCCCCGGGATTTGACCCCCATCTCCGGCTCCTGCTATACTGCATCCGTTGCGAGACACCCGTGCCCCCATCGTCTAGAGGACTAGGACTCAGGCCTTTCAAGCCTGCAACAGGGGTTCGAATCCCCTTGGGGGCGCACCGAAGACCTCGCCGAGGCCAGGAGAGGGCTCTCCTGGCCTCGGCGCGTCTGCCCGTGGCCCACGGGGCCCGGGAGGATGCCCTCCCGGGCCTTGGGGAGGGTTTGGGCCGGCTTCTCTCCCGTGATAGAATGGGCTCGAGCCATATCTAGGCACGGTGCAGGTCGCTCTCCGGCGGCTGCCAGCCGTGGGCTTCCAGGAAAGCCCGGTCCTCCGGGCTCAGGCGCCCTGTCCGGGCGGCCCGCTCCAGCAGCTCGGGGCGGTGCTGCAGGGTGCGCAGCAGGGCCTGCTCTCGGCGCCAGCGCGCGATGCGGGCATGGTGGCCGCTGAGCAGGACATCCGGGACCTGGGTCCCCCGGAACACCAGTGGCCGGGTGAAATGGGGGCCCTCCAGCAGACCGTCCAGGCCTGGGGAGTGGCTGTCCTGGTGGGCGCCCAGGGGGTAGCCCAGCACCCCGGGGAGCAGCCGGGCCACGGCGTCCACGATCACCATGGCCGGGAGCTCTCCACCGCTCAGCACGTAGTCGCCGATGCTGATCGCGTCCGTGGCCAACAACAGACGGACCCGCTCGTCCACTCCCTCGTAGCGGCCACAGATGAGGGCGATCCGGGGGTGGCGGCTCAGCTCGTGGGCCACCTGCTGGGTGAAGAGGCGCCCCTGGGGCGTCAACAGGACGATGGGCACATCCCCGGGCAGAGGCGGCGGGTGGTCCGGGTCCCAGGGCGGAAGGCGGGTGTGGGCGTCCTCCGGGGGGAGCTGCCAGCCGGAAGGATGGCTCAGCACGGTCTCCACGGCCCGGAAGATGGGCTCGGGCTTCATCACCATGCCGCCGCCCCCGCCGTAGGGCGTGTCGTCGCAGACGTGGTGCCGGTCCGTGGTGTAGGCCCGGATATCGTGGATCCCGATGCCCAGGATCCCCTTGGCCCGGGCCCGGGCGATGATGCTCTCGGAGAACGGCCCCTCGAACATGCGAGGGAACAGGGTGAAGATATCGAAGTGGATACCGCGAGGTGATTCCCGGTGCGTTTCGGTTGCGGTGACCTGGGTCTCTTCTTCCGACGGACGTTGGCGCATCTCAGCCCCTGGCTCCTGGATCGGACGCCCCGCGCGCTGACCGCCCTGCTCGTGCGCCCCGGCGCGCGGAGGTGGGAGTGGCTCCGTCTGGCCCGACTGGGCGCCGAACCGCCGTTGCGGCGGATCCAGAGGCCCATTGTAGCACAGCAGATGGCCCGGGTGAAGCTGCCCCGGCCCCTCCTGGTCCGGGCCCCTGTGGAGCCGTCTCGGCTGGGGCTGCGGGCTGGCCAGGTGGGGTTGGCCCTGGGACTGGCGGCCGTGGTCTGGCTGGGATGGCCCCAGGCGCCGGAGGGGTCGAGCCCCCTGGAGCGGACCCGGCCCATGGAGGCCCCATCGCCCCCTGCCGAGAGAGCAGCCGGGGCAGCCCCCACGGCCCCAGGTCCCCCGGCCCGGAGCGCGGTGGGGGTCCGGGCTCCCCGATCTGCCCCAGGGAGATCCGATGCCCTCCCGGGTCCGGGTCAACGGATCCGCACCGGGCCTCGGGCCGTGGCCGAGATCGCGGCCTCGGAAGCCGAGGCCCGATGGATCCCGCTGGATGTGCCGGCCCTCGTTCCCGAACCCAGCATGCGGGCCGGCCCCCCCATGGACGGCCAGGGCCTGCTGCGGCTGCGGCTGAAGGCCCTGAGCGCGCTGGCCCGGGCCCAGGCCTCTCGAGTCCGGGAGGCCGCGGGAGCCCCTGCCCTCTCCGGGCCCGGGCAACCCAAGGCCCTGCCCGCCTCCCGGGCCACCCCCGCCTGGGTTCCACTCCCCGCACCCACGCCGCCGGCCCCGGCCGTCCGCGCGGGTCCCCTGTGGCCCGACCGCATCCCGGATCCGGCCCAGGACCACCTGTGGCTGGCCAGCCCCTTCCTGCCGGAGTTCAACCGGATCTACAGCGCGAGCTACGCGTTCGGGAGCACCGCCGGGGGACGGTATCGGGTCCACCACGGGCTGGACATCCCCAACCCCATGGGCACCCCGATCCGGGCCGGCGTCACGGGCCAGGTGGTCCATGCCGGCCGGGACATGCCCACCGTTCTGGGCCCCTACTCGAACTTCTACGGCAACGCGGTGGTGATCCGGCTGGACAGGCGCCTCCGCACCCCCGAGGGCGAGAAGGAGATCTACGTGCTCTACGGCCACATGAGCGCGGTCTACGCGCAGGCCGGCCAGTCCGTGCAGCCGGAGGATGTGGTGGGTGCGGTGGGGATGGAGGGGATCGCCATCGGCCCCCACCTGCACGTGGAGGTCCGGGTGGCGGAGAACAGCTACGCGACCACGGTGAACCCCATCCTGTGGATGGAGCCGCCTCCGGACACGGGGGTGGTGGCCCTGCGGGTGGTGGACCGCCAAGGGCGGGCCTGGCCGGGCGTCCGGGTGGGCCTCGTCCGCTACGTGGATGGACAGGGGCAGTGGTACCGCTCGGTGGAGACCTACGCGGCGGAGGAACCCCTCCAGCCCGATCCCATCTGGGGGGAGAACGCCGCGGTGGGCCACGTGCCACCGGGCACCTACGCGGTCACGGCCACCATCAACGGCGAGCAGGTGACCCGGCGGATCCAGGTGGAGGCCGGACGGACCACCTTCGTGGAGCTGCGCACAACCCAGTGAACGGGAGGCAGACCCCGCCCGCCTCTCCGGGCCGCCTGGATGGCTCCCCTCTGGAACGTCCCCTCAGCCCTCGGAAGGGGACTCCACGTCCACGGCAGGGTGCGCTGCCGGCAGCCGTCCGATCTCCCGCCACCGCTCCGCGGCCCCATGGCGGAACAGAGCCGGGTCGAAGTCGGCCAGGAACTCCCACCCCTCGGTGATCAGCCCCTCCCGGACCTCGTCGGTCAGATCGAACTCCAGCTCCCGGCCGTCCGTGCGCAGCACAAAGTGGAGCACGTCGTCTCGGCCGTCGTCGATCACCGCGACCACGCAGGGCCGGTCTGTGCCCAGGGGTTTGCGGAAGAAGGCCGCGGAGCACCGGGAACAGAACTCCAGGGTCGCATCACACAGGCCCCGATCCAGGATGATCTTCATGGCTGACCTCCCCGTCTACCTCGTCCGCGTCCCATACCCACGGACGGCCATCCCGGTATCGGGCCTGGGCCACAGCCCGTTGGCCTGAGGCGGACAGCCGCCCCCAGATCGTCTCGCCCAGATCCCGGGCCATGAGCGCGGGCAACACCGTGTGGCCATAGCGGCGCACCAGACGGCCGTGCCACAGCCCGATGTAGCCCGAACGCAGGTCCGGGATGCTCCAGTATCCGTAGCGGACCATTCCGGCCAGCTCCCACAGCCACAGGGCCAGGTATCCCAGCGGAGCGGGAAGCCAGTAGCCCACGAACACGAAGGCCGCGTAGTGGCGGGCCGGGTTGGGGTCGTCGATCAGGCTGGCCCGAAAGCCCTCCACGCCCCACACCTCTGGAGGCATGGCCACCAGTTGCCGAAGAAAGCGTCTGGGCCGGGCCAGAGAGGAGAGATCGATCCCCGCGGTCCGCCGGGCGAATTCCAGGAGAAAGGCACGGGTGCCTGCTGGGGAGAGGGGATAGGAGACCGCCCGCTGGCTGGTGGTTCGGATGAACGCGTCCAACCCCCCGGCTCTCCGTGCCTCTGCGCCCATCTCCCCCAGGCCCCCTCTCTCTACCCTACGCCGGAACGCGGCCAAGAGGACTGGTCAGGTGGCCAGTTTTCGCCCCCTCGAGCCTCTCGCACCGCGGCCTCGGCCAATGCCTGGTTGGACGCGATGAGGGGCACCGGGAGATCCCCGGGGCCGAGGGCCAGGGGGATCTCGGTGCAGCCCAGGATCAGGGCCTGGGCCCCCCGGGCCTGGAGAGCCCGGCCCACGGCCTGCAGCCGGGCCCGGGCCGGGGGCGTGACACCCCGGGCCTTGATGCCCTCCGGGCCGTAGATGGCCTCCATCAGCTCCCGGATCGCGGCCGGTTCGGGGACCAGGGGCACCCGGCCCGCGGCCTCCAGGGCCTGCTGGTAGAGGCCCACCGAGAGGGTGCCCTGGGTGGCCAGGATGCCCACCTGCCGGACCTGGGGGTGGGCGCGGGCCAGGGCGGCCACGGTCTCCTGGATCATGTCCAGGATGGGGATGGCCACCGCGGCCCGGAGCTGGGGCAGGTAGTGGTGGGCCGTGTTGCAGGGGATCACCGCGAAGTCCGCGCCCATCCGGGCCAGCCGTTGCAGGCCCTCCACCATCCGGGGCACCGGATCCGGCCCCCCGTGGAGAATGGCCTGGGAGCGGTCGGGCACCGAGGGATCGTTCACGATGAGGATGGGCAGGTGGTCCTGGTCGCGGTGGGCCGGGGTCGCCTGGACGATCCGGTGGAACAGGTCCACCGTGGCCGCGGGGCCCATCCCTCCCAGGATGCCCACAGTGCGTGGACGGTCGGCCATGGCGGTGGGATCTCCTGGAGTCGTTGGCAGGGGGGCCATGGGGTCTCGCCTCGCCCCCCTTCCTGTTCCTGACCCTGTCTGGGTCCAGTGGCCCTCCCCCGGAGGGTTTCCAGCGGGTGGAGAAGCTGCCCCGGAGTGGGTAGGGCCGGGCCGGTGCCTCACTGCACCATCCCGCGGGCCAACACCGGCCAGACCACCTCCACCTCGCCCCGCCGGTGGCCCACCACCTGGTTCAGGAGGTTCGTCACCACGCACACGTGGTTGGGCAGCACGGTGACCACCTCTCCGATCTGGGGCCGGGGATCGCAGCGGGATACATCCACCCATCCGTGTTCCTCGGAGAGGTTGTAGAGGACCGCGTCCGGGTACTCCAGGAGCTGGCCGTAACCCGAGCCGCCCCGGGCCGGATCCGAGGAGAGGACCTTGCTGCCCGCGTCCAGGATGGCCCGTTCCGGGGTAGGCCGGCTGACCACTGTGGTGCGGATGTGGAACGCGCAGGCCTCCAGGGTCATGGCCCCCGCGAGGACCGTGTTGCGGTCGCCGTAGACATAGGTGCCGGCCCGATGCTCGGTCGCGCCGGACACGGTGTGGGCCTGCCACATGGCGGGGGTGCCGCCGATGCTCACCGTCTCCAGGGGCAGGCCCTGGGCCTCCAGCAGGCGACGGGTCGCGGCCACGAACTCGCCGGTCTGGTCGTTGAAGGGATAGGTCATGAGGCCGGCGAAGTGGAGGGAGCGGTGGCCCGCGATGGTCTGGGCCAGGTCCGCGGCCTCCTGGGGGCTTTGGACGCCGCAGCGGCCGGTCCCGGTGTCGAACTCCACCAGCACGGGCAGGACAGTGCCCTCGGCCCGGGCGGCCTCTGCGTAGCCCTGCACCACCGTCTCCGCGTCCGCGGTGACCCGGATCCGGGCCCGGCGGGTCAGGTGCATGAGCCGCTCCAGCTTGGCGGGTCCCAGAAGGTTGTAGGGCAGGAAGATCTCCCGGATGCCGGCGGCCACCATGATCTCGGCCTCCCCCAGCTTCTGGCAGGTGATGCCCGTGGCCCCGGCCTCCAACTGCATGTGGGCGATCTCCGGGATCTTGTGGGTCTTGATGTGGGGACGATTGGCCAGGCCGTGGAGGTCCAGGTAGGTCTGCAGGCGGCGGATGTTCGCCTGCAGACGGTCCAGATCCACCACGGCCACCGGGGTCTCCAGGTCCTGGATCTGCATGGGGGGGCGCTCCTAGGCTCGGGTGGGCGAGGGGGGCATCCAACGCTGGAGGGCCAGCCAGGCGGCCCCCTCTGCGGGCTCCCGCTCCAGGGGCTGGACGGTTGCCCCGGGCGCCACCTGGAGCAGCCGGGCTCGGACGCGTTCGGCGTAGGCCGGGCTGCGGAGGGTGCCCCCGGCCAGGATCAGGGGGAAGGCCTCATCCCGGAGGCCCAGCCGGCGGATCACCGCGTCCACGGCCACGGCCAGGCCCTCCGCGCCCGCGTCCAGGATCGCCTCGGCCACGGGATCGCCCTCCGCGGCGCAGGTCACGGCCACTGGGGCCAGGTTGGCGAACCGTTCCCAGGCCATGTCCTGGTAGGCCCAGTCGATCAGGTCCTCCACGGTGTCCAGGCCCAGGCGAGCCAACACCGCGGGGGCCAACGCGGTCTCGGGGCCCCGGCCGTCCGCGGCCCAGGTGACGGCCTTGAGCGCGGCCGCGCCCAGCGCGTAGCCGCTGCCCTCGTCCCCCAACAGGGCTCCCCAGCCGCCGGCCCGGGCCTCCTGGCCGTCTCGGTTGAACCCGTAGACGATCATGCCCGTGCCGCTGATGAGGACCACCCCGTAGAGGTTCCCCTGGGTGCCTGCGGCCAGGGCGATGACCGCGTCGTTGTAGACCAGGGCGGGCACCCCGGGCAGGATCTCCGCCAGCCAGTGCAACAGGCGTTCCCGGTCCCGGGGGCGGTCCACCCCGGCCGCGCCCACACAGATCCCCCGGACCTGGGAGGGAGCACACTGGGCAAGGCGCAGGGCCTCCTCCAGGCCCAGGGCCAGATGGGTGCGGGCCGCCTCCGTGCCCACGCTGTTCCAGTTGGTGGAGCCCACCACGCTGTGGCCCAGGAGATGGCCGGAGGGGGCCATGACCACCACGGCGGTCTTGGTGCCGCCGCCGTCCACGCCCACAACGCACTCGGACACCGGATCACACCTCCAGCGGTCGGGGGCGGAGGGCCAGCATGCGCAGGCCGTTGGTCACCACGATGAGGGTGCTGCCCTCGTGGCCCACCACGCCCAGGGGCAGGGGCATGCGAAAGCCCGGCAGGAGCAGGGGCACCCCGATGGTGAGGAAGATGAGGACCGCGATGACCCCTACGGAGAAGGCGATGTTCTGGCGGACAATGGCCTGGGCCCGTCGGCTGAGCTCGATGGCGAAGGGCAGCTTGCCCAGGTCGTCGGCCATGAGGACCACGTCCGCGGTCTCCAGGGCCACGTCTGTGCCTGCGGCGCCCATGGCGATGCCCACGTGGGCGGTGGCCAGGGCCGGCGCGTCGTTGACGCCGTCGCCCACCATGCCCACCTGCCCCTCCTCCACCAACCGGCACACCACCTCCACCTTCTGCTCGGGCAGGAGCTCTGCGTAGACGTCCTCCGATGGGATGCCCACCTGGCGGGCGATGTTCTCGGCCACGTTCCGGTTGTCCCCGGTGATCATCACCACCCGACGGACGCCCAGCTCCCGCAGGCGCCGGACGGCCTGGGGCGCGCCCTGGCGAAGGGTGTCGGCCACGGCCAGGTAGCCGACGACCTCCCAGTCCCGGTCCTCGCCCAGGGTATCGGCCACCGTGCTCCGGCGCACCACGAGCATAGCGGTTTTGCCCTGTTTTTGCAAGGCCTGGCCGATCATCCGGATGGCCGGGGAGAGGTCCATCTGCTCGCTCATGAAGAGGCGTTCGTTGCCGATGTAGATGATCTCCCGGTGGTCGCCCCGGTGGTAGATGGCCTGGACGCCGTGGCCGGCGATGGCCCGGAACTCCGTGGGCTCCTGGAAGGAGATCCCCCGCTGCCGGGCCGCGTCCACCACGGCCTGGCCGATGGGGTGCTCGCTGAGGCTCTCGGCCCCGGCCGCGAGGCGGATCACCTCCTCCTCGGTGTACCGGTTCAGGGGGCGGACGTCGGTGAGCACGGGCTTGCCGTAGGTCAGGGTGCCGGTCTTGTCGAAGGCCATGATATCCAGCACGGCCGCGGCCTCCAGATAGGCGCCCCCCTTGAAGAGGACGCCGCCCCGGGCCGCGGCCGCGATGGCGCTCAGGATGCTGGCCGGGGTGCTGATGATCAGGGCACAGGGGCTGGCCACCACCAGAAGGGTCATGGCCCGGTAGATGGTCTCGCTGAAAGGCTCCAGACCCAGCACCTGGGGCACGGCGATGGCCAGCAGGGTGGCGCCGATGACGGCCAGGGTGTAGGGCTGGCTGAAACGGTCGATGAACTGCTGGGTGGGCGCGGCATGCTCCTGGGCCTGCTGGACCAGCTGGATGATCTTGGCCAGGGTGCTCTCCCCGGCCGGCCGGGTGACCCGGATCTCCAGGGCGCCGCTGCCGTTGATGGTGGCCGCGAAGACCTCGTCGCCGGGCTCCTTGTAGACGGGGACGCTCTCGCCGGTGATGGGGCTCTGGTCCACGGTGGTGGTGCCCTTGACCACCACCCCGTCCACGGGAAAACGCTCCCCTGGACGGACCAGGACCACGGCCCCGACGGGGACCTGGTCCACGGGGATCTCCACCACCTGGCCGTCTCGGCGGACCCGGGCCGTGTCGGGCCGCAGGTCCATGAGGGCCTCGATGGCCTGGCGGGTGCGCCCCATGGCGAACTCCTCCAGCGCGCCGCTGAGGGTGAAGAGGAAGAGGAGCAGGGCCCCTTCCTCCCATTCGCCGATGGCGGCCGCGCCCAGGGCCGCGGTGACCATGAGGAAGTCGATGTCCAGGCGGCCGTGGCGGAGCTCGGCCAGGGCCTCCCGGGTTCCGGTGATGCCCCCGGCCAGGAAGGCGACCCCCGCGCAGAGGGCCACCAGCCAGCCGGGGAGCCATCCGGTGACATCCCCTCCCAGCCATCCCACCACCAGGGCCACCAGGGTGACGAGGGCCAGGAGGAGTTCCGGGTTCTCCTGCCAGAACTGCCGGGTCCAGAGGGACTGCCACAGGGAGGGGGCCGCGCGCACGGTCGGAGCGGCAGCCCCCGAGGTCTCCGCCACAGGGTGCAGGGAACGGGTGGTCATGTTCGGGGGTCCTCCTGGAAGTGCGTTGGGAAACGGGGATTCCGGGAGCGGGCCTGGGCACGGATCTCCTGGGCTCGGGCGGCCTGGCACTCGGGACAGAAGGCAAAGACCTGGACCTGGGTGGTGACGGGCTGGACGCCCAGGGCCTCCTGGACGGTGTGGTGGAGCTGCTCGAGGGGCAGCCCGCCGTCGAAGTCCATCACCCGGCTGCAGCGCAGGCAGATGACGTTCACATGGGGATGGGGGCGGGTCTCGTAGTGGGTGTGGGCGCTGCCCAGGCCGATCTCCACGATGGCCCCCAGGTCCCGGAGGGTGTTCAGGGTGTTGTAGACCGTGGCCCGGCTGATGTTGGGGTGGCGTTGCCGGACGGCCTGGTACACCTGGGCCGGGGTGGGGTGTTCCTGGGCCTGGGCCAGGTACTCGCAGACGGCCCGCCGCTGCCGGGTGATGCGCAGCCCGGCCCGGCGGAGGGTGTCCAACAGATGGTTCGAGGCTCGCGGCGGGATGGCGGCCATGGGGTCCTCGGGGGATGGGTGTGGGCGCTGATCCGGCCTCCCCGTTCCGGCAGCGGCCCGACGCCCACACATTAGATCCGTTCTAATGTACGGACCATTGTACACCCCCGGCGGGAGGATGTCAAATGGGGGACGAGGGCGATGGGAGGGTGGGCAGACGGGGGACCGGCCCGGGGGGAGCCTGGAGGCTGTGGAGTTCCGGGAGGCCGTCTTCGGCTGGGTGTGGGGCGGGGCACGCCCAAGGGGCCCCGCTGCATGGCGCGGATGCAGATCGGGCTCGTCCCTGGAGAGGACCGTGGGCAGGTACTTGGGCGGCCTGGCGCGCAGAAGCGGACACCGCTCCGCGGCTGCACCCCATTAGGCAAACGAAAGCCTCCTATGCTAGCATCTCCTTGGGAAATCCCCTGGGCGTGGCACGCCTTGGCCCATCGTATAGGAGAGTACCCATGACAGATTTTGAATACATTGTGATAGGCAATGGCCTATTTGGGAGTGCCACCACTCGCTATTTGAGTCAGCGAAGCAAAGATGTCGCCGTGATAGGCCCTGATGAGCCCAAAGATGAACGAACCCACGATGGCGTTTATGCCAGCCATTACGATGAACGACGACTGGTGCGGGCTATCGGCCGTTCCGTAATCCGGTCAAAGATTGGGCAATGGGCCATGGACAATTACCGAATGCTGGAGGAACGGTCGGGCATCCCATTCTATGAGCCCATTGGTTGTCTGATTGTCAATTCAGACAGGGTAGAGGACAATAACCTGGAATCACCCCGTGAAATTGCACGTACCTTGAATATCCCACACACCTACTATGGAGAAGGAGATCCATCCTGGCGCGAGCACTTTCCGTACTTTGAATTTCCCGACACACACTGGATCATCCACGAGCCCGCTCCAGCCGGACTGATTGACCCGCGCGCCATGCTACGGGCACAGAACGTGATTGCCCAACAGCAAGGGGCGACCATCATCCCGGAGATCGTTGTGGATGTGGCTGAGAACCGTGACCGGGTGCAGATCGAAACGCGGACAGGTAAGCGCTATCGAGCTCGCAAAGCCATTGTCACCGTAGGCGCTTTTACCAATTGCTTCAACCTATTTCCCGACAAACTCCCATGCTATGCAGAGACCGAGATAATCGTTTTAGGGCAGGTGTCACCTTCGGAAGCGACACGACTCAGGGGGATGCCCGCCTTGGTCTACACGATAGATGATCCCGTGCTTCGAGATATCTATATGGCTCCGCCAGTTCGTTATGGAGATGGCAACTTCTACATAAAGATGGGCGCCAATACTCCTGGCGATTACAATCCAAACAGTTTAGCCGAGATCCAAGATTGGTTTCGCCATGGGAACAGCGACGCTTATTTGGCGGACATGGAACGGGTTTTACGAACGATTCTTCCTGATGTTGATTTTCTTTCATTCCAAACGAAACGGTGCATTCTGACCCGCACGCCCAACAAGTATCCAATCATCGACCAGGTAACGGAGCGTACCTATGTGGCCACTGGTGCTCATGGCAGCGGTGCCAAGAGCTCGGATGCGATAGGACGGATGGTGGCAGAATTGGCCATGGACGGACGCTGGCCCCGAGGAATACCACGTGACCTCTTCCGTGTAAAGAAATAGATTGCGTGCAAAGAAAATAGGGTACGTACCCGCATCAAGATACGGGGATCTTGCAACCAAACGAGCATTTGAGAAGGAGCAATTCACGATTTGAGCCAAACCGAGGAGTGAGCATCCTCCGATGCGGCATCGCCCCTCTGGAATCGGCATCTGAGGATGCCGACTCCGCTACGAATTCGTGAATTGCTGAGCATCGGTTTGCTGGCCGAAGCTGAAAGGGAAGGCGATCGGTTACCTGGTCGGGTACTTGAGACGCAGCTCCACCTTGCGCCCGGTGAAGATGGCCGAACTGGAGAGCCTGTACGTGGAAGAAGCGTATCGAAGTCAGGGGGTGGGTCGGCAACTGGCGCAGAGGTTCTTGGAGTGGGCGAGAGAGCAGGGTGTGGAGAGGATGAAAGGGACCGCGTATGTGGCGAACGAGAGGGCCGTTGTATTCTACCGGAAGACGGGCTTTGTTCCCAAGAGTTTGACGTTGGAGCTGGGGCTGTGATGAACCCCTGGGCAGCCATGCAGGAGCAGAGAAGGAACCCTTGACAGAGTGCCGCCGGCTTGCGTGTCTTCCTGTTCGACTTGCACGTCTCGGAAGCGGACATCCTCCGCGGCCGCGCCGGGTTGCCCCTCACCTCGTGCCCCATTGAGTCCGCAAGCCTACAAGTGGAGTGTGGAAGAGGTCATGCAACAGCGTCGTGACCAACTCTTTGACAACTGGGCATCGCATTACGACAGCACCGTCCCCCAGAGTGAGGGCACCTTCCCTTTCACGGGCTACAACAAGGTACTGGACACCATGCTCAGCTCGTCCAATGTTAAGCCAGGCCTGCGGGTGCTCGATCTTGGCATCGGCACTGGCAACTTGGCTGCTCGCTTTCTCCAGCAAGGCTGTGACGTGTGGGGAGTGGATTTCTCATCCGAAA
>JALSIX010000009.1 GCA_026989655.1 Caldilineaceae bacterium | reverse complement strand
GGCCGGCACGGGGTCCCTCCGGGGGGGGTGTGTCTGTGGGAGAAGGGGGGTGTCCTCTGTCCCTCGGGGCGGTGGGTGGGGGGAGCCGTCTGCGCCTGGGGTGGGGGTCAGGGCTCGTCCTCCTCTCGGACGTAGCCCAGGAGCTGGGGTTCCGCCCACACGGCCCAGTTCCAGCGGGGATCTCCCAGGCCATCGGTCATGAGCTGGACCACCGCCTCCTGGCCGGCCAGGTTGGGCAGGTCGATCTCGTGTCGCTCCCATGGGTGGCTCTGTTTGGTGGTGCTCCACAGGCGCAGGCCGTTCACGTAGATGCGGAAGGCGCAGACATTGTCCCCCTCCATGAGCGCGCCGTCCCGGATGCCCACGGCAAAGCGCATCCGCAGGCGGTCCACCTGGGGTGGAACGGGGATCTGGTACTCCACCACCGCGCTGCCGTGCACCGGCGGATGTTGCCACAGGGCAGGGCGGCGGATCATGCCACAGGTGGCCACGCCCACCTTCACCTCCATCAGGTCTGGCTCTCGGGTGGACGCGATCCGGGCCTGGGGGAAATGCTCCAGAAGATCGAATTTCCACGTCAGGTGCCACCCTTCCTGGACCTCTGCCTGGGGCTCCTCCAGGAGGCTGTGCCACAGCTCCTCCTGCCATTTCAGGTAGCCGATGAACTGGGAGAGCTGGAGCAGGGATTCCTCGCTCAGGTCCTGGATGCGGCGTATCAGGGCGTCCAGGGTCGCTTGCCGGGAGTCGAGATCGGCCATGGGAAGAAGGTCCGGTGGTGGGCTCCCCTGTCAGGGGAACCGGGATGGGTGGGCCATGGGGCTCAGGGATGGACGGGCTGGGACGCGGGCGCGGCCTGGCCGAGGACGCTGCCCATCAGGGCCTCCCAGCGGGCCGCGGCCACGGGGTTGCTGAGCAGCACCAGGGCCACGTAGGTGGGCTCGTAGGGCTTGCGCCGGAGATGCATCTGCACCTCCTCGGGCAGGTGGTTGCCCTTGCGATGGTTGCATGGCTTGCACGCGGTGACCAGGTTCTCCCAGGTGTGGTCTCCACCCCGGCTCCGGGGCACCACATGGTCCACGGTGAGCTGGTCTCGGCCCGGGGTGGCGCCGCAGTACTGGCAGGTGTACGCGTCCCGCAGCATCACGGTGGTGCGGGTGGGCGGCACGGTCCGGTGGGGCAGGCGCACGTATCGGGTGAGTCGGATCACCAGCGGCTCGGGGAAGGTGGCGTTCGCGCTGCGGAGCATGCGCTCTGTGGCCTCCACCAGCTCGGCCTTCTCCCGCAGGAGCAGGATCAGGGCCCGGCGCACGGAGATCAGGCTGAGGGGCTCGTAGGTCGCGTTCAACACCAGGACCGAACGAGACATGGCAGACCTTCCAACCGTGTTTGATGCCCGGGCCCCTCCGACCGCCGCGTCTCCGGCAGCTTGGAGGGGAACTAAGCCACCATACGGGCTCGGATCACCACGCCCATCAGGAAGAAACTCACCAGGGCAAAGACCATGCTCTTGGCGTTCTCGTCCTCTACCTTGACCAGATACGCGTAGGCCGAGGGTGGGGTGACCACCGAGACCACGCCGTACAGGATGTGGACCGCGGGACGGGGCAGGGCCACCCCCAGCCCCTGGCTGTAGAGCGCGAAGCCGGATACCAACTGCAGGACCATGAGCAGCCAGGCGATGACGCCGGCCCCGTACCAGCTTCCATCCAGCGGGCGGGATCGCACTCGGTAGAACAGGGCCCAGAGGCCCAGGGCCGCGAAGTAGAGAATGGCGGTCTGGCTCAGGCCCATGTGGATCGTGCGCAACGGTTCGATCATCTCTTCGTGGCTTCTGTGGGCTGTGGCGAACTGGAGCCGATGAAGGAGGCCCAACCAGGAGGCCGGGGCCACCGGACGTCACCCGGTGGGCGCGTGGACCTGGAAATACTGTTCCAGCACGTCCACCACGGGGCCCAGGATCTCGTAGCTCTGCCAACCGGTGCTCGCGGCCAGGGCGTAGATACAGCCGCCGATCACGTAGTCGTCCTGCTGCATGGCCTGGTCGTACCACACCAGTTGCTCCACGTAGGCCCCCGGCCCCCACAGGCCGTATCCGTTCTCGGCCCAGTACTGTTGGAAATGCTGCCATCCCCGGGCATTGGGCGGCCCAGGGCGATCTGCCACCAGGCCGTCGACCCCCAGCTCGGTCATCACCAGGGGGATCGCCAGTCCGGCCGGTCCCAGGACCTGATTGTAAACCTTCCGGTAGCGAAGGGTCAACCATCCGGTGTCCTGGGGCGAGATGCCCGGATATCGTCCCAGACCATCTCGGGTGGTCAGATAGTAGATGGTGGGCGCGGCGTACTCGTGCAGCCCCAGCCAGCCCCCGTGTTCGTGGGCGGCCTGGACCGCGGGCAGGAACTGTTCCCACAGCTCCAGCGGGGGCTGACCGGTGCCGAAGTTGCCGATCACGCTGCGGATGCCTCGGGCAGCCAGCAGCCGAACCCGCTCGGCCTCGAAGTCCGCGTAGCGCTTCATCTCCTCTGGGCTGCCGGCCACGGGCTCGTTGTAGGACTCCCAGCCGTCGAAATAGGGCTGTCGGGCCGGGTCGCCGGCGTAGATCAGGAGCTGTTCCACGAAGGCCCGGGCGGCCGGAAGAGGGTCCAGCTCGGCCAGACGGAGCTGGGGCAGGTCGATGCGGCCGATGAGCTTGGTGCCCGGGGAGGTCCGCTTGATCTCGGCCGCGAAGTTCGGATCCAGCTCCAAGGTCTTGACCACGGCCACGCCGCCTGTGCGTAGCAGCCGGAAGATCTCCGGCAGGTTGCGGGCCACGAAGAGGCCCAGCTTGCTGGGCGGCCCCGGCGGGAAGGGCGTCACCGTGGGCGTGGGGGTGGGGGGCGGGGCCTGGGGAGCTGGCGTGGCCTTGGGAGGCGTGGGGGTCGTCCGGGGTTCGACGGCAGGTCCTGCATTGCCCACATTGGGCAGGTAGACCGAGTGTTCCTCCGGGGTGGAGGTGGGCAGGGACGAAGGGCTCCCCTGGGTGGGGGTCTTGCTGGGCGTAGGGGTAGGGGACGTAGGGCCGGGGGGGCGGCATCCGGCCAGGACCCCGGCGCCGGCTGCCAGGCCGAGCAGGAAGCCACGACGGCTCCAGCGCCCGCCGCGGATCCTCCCTGTCCTCGGTGGGGGCTCGGCCGGTGATGGACTCGACAGCGGGTCCATGGGGTTGGGCCCGGAACGTCGTCTCGGGTTGTGCTCACTCATACACGCTCCACTATACCACCATTGGGGAGATGGGCTCAAAACCGGGATCCGCTCGGATGGCCGGGCACCCACCGAGGGCCTCCATCCGGGAAGCGGGCCCGGGGCGGGTCCCCGGGCAAGGAGGCCGAGGAACGGGGTGGGGGCCGCGAGAGAGGTTCGCATTGGGCGAACAAAACCGGTATAATAGGTGGGCGCGGCCCACGAATCGGTCGATCCGGGCCGAGGGCCCAGGAGGCTCCCGGGGATTCCCGTGAAGGACACTGTGGGCTGTGCCCTTGTTCCATTCTCTCCGGCGGCAAAGCCGGCATCCGTCTGCAAGGAGGGATTCCATGGACGTGCGGAAGTACAAGGTGAGCATCGAGTACTGCGTTCAGTGAAACTACACCCCTCGCGCCGTCCGGGCGACGGCGGAACTCCTGGAGAAGTTCACCCCCTATATCGAGAGCCTCACCCTGATTCCCTCTGGCGGGGGCCGCTTCGAGGTCCTGGCCGATGATGTGTTGGTCTTCAGCAAGAAAGCCGAGGGGCGCCATGTGGAGGAGGGAGAGCTGGAGCGGCTCTTCGCGGAGAAACTGGGCGTGAGCCCGGTGGCCCAGGAGCAGTGATCCCGGGAAGAGGGGCACAGAACAGGGCAGCCAGATTCGCTGGCTGCCCTGTCCATTCCTCCCGCGGGGTGGAGGTTCACAGCCCGGTGGGCAGGTCCACGAACTCGAACTCCACGTCGAACCGTTCCTGGAGGTGCCGGCCCAGGGCCTGGACCCCTACGGTCTCCGTGGTGTAGTGGCCCCCGTAGATCACGTGGATGCCGGCTGTCTGCCCATCGTAGTAGGCTGCGTGGCTGGTCTCCCCGGTCAGGAGGAGGTCGCAGCCCAGCCGAGCGGCCTCCTGGATGTGGGATGCCCCGGAACCACTCAGGATCCCCACCCGGCGTACCGCTGCGGGGCCATGGCTCTGGACCTGGAGCACCGGTCCCACCTGGGCCTCGTATCGGGCCACCACCTGGTCCACCTCCAGGGGTTCTGGGCTCTCGGCCAGGACTCCGATGGGGGTCCCGTTCACCGAGGCCCACCGGTCCACCACGGTGAGCCCCAGGCGTTGGGCCAATGTCACGTTGTTCCCCACCTGGGGGTGGGCGTCCAGGGCCAGATGCGCGGCGTAGAGGTTCAGGTTGTTGCCCAGGTAGAGCTGGACCAGCTTCCGAAAGCCCCCCACCAGCCGCTGCGGTTCTCGCCAGAAGATGCCGTGGTGGACCAGGACGAAGTCCGCGCCGTGGGCCAGAGCGGCCTCTACACACGGGATCTGGGCATCCACCATGCCCACGATCTTGTGGACGGTCTCCCGCCCTTCCACCTGGAGCCCCTGGGGCCCGTAGTCCTGGATCTCGTGGATGCGCAGGTATTCGTCCAGGTAGGCGACCAGTTCGTCACGGTGCATGGGGCGTGTCCTTGCCTGGGTTCTGGGACGGTGTTGCGTGGGGGCCTCGCCGGACGAAGGCCTTCACGGCCCGGGCGAACTTCCGGCGAGGCATGAGCACCCGGTGGCCGCAGGTCTGGCAGACGATGCCGATGTCCGCGCCGACCCGGGTCACCGTCCACTCGTATCCACCGCAGGGATGGGGCTTGCGCATGCGCACCACATCCCCGATGTAGAGGGTCTCGTCGATGCGTAGCATGTCCTCTATCCTACCCGGCCTGGGCCGAACGGGCAACTCGCGGGCCTCGGAGCAGCCCGCCCAGGGCCAGGAGGAAGCTGACCAGGTAGACCAGCCCGCCCACGTAGGGCAGCCTTCCCAGGAAGACCAGAACGGCCAGCCCCAGGGCCAGCCCCATCCACACGGGAAGGGGGGTGCCGAGGCGCTCCCGGATGCGCTCGCCCAGCCAGAGCCCGGTGATCACCGGGCTGAAGGTCCACAGGAGCAGGACGCTGCCGAAGAGGACCAGCGCCACCAGGAGGGCCGGCCACAGCCCCCAGAAGATCCAGGTGAACAGGACCAGCACCCCGGAGAGCAGGGGGATCAGGGCCAGGAGGATCCCGGCCACCAGACCCCAGACTCCGGTCTCCAGGGGCCGTTCCTGGAGGGCCTGCAGCGGGCGCTGGAGGAGGCCGGGGGCCAGGCGTCCCAGGGCCAGGCCCAGGACCAGGAAGCCCACGAAGACCAGCACCGTGCGGATGCCCCAGCGGAACGCCTGCATGAGCGGAGAGGGGCGTTCCTCGGTCTCGGGGGGCTCGTAGACGACCTGTCCCGCGATGGCGTCCACCTGTTTCAGCTCCTCTGGCACGGAGTAACGCAGCATGCCCTGGATCCGGGTCTCGGGATCCACGGCCAGGCGCTCTGCGGAGATGCGGGCGTCTCCGGCCACCCGTCCCCGGAGCTGGACCTGGGCGCCGAAGGCATGGAGATCCTGCCCGATCTGGCCGGCCATCTCCACCCGGCCGCCCATGAGGATGCTGTCGCCGCCCACCTGGGCCCGCTCGGTGAGATGGACGCCGGGCTCGGCCGAGGAGACGGGGAGGCCGGGAACGTCGCCGCCGCCGGCCGCGAGGAGGTCGCCGCCCACCGGTGCGTCCACCCACACCGCGTTGCCGGCCGCAAAGAGATCGTCGCCCACGGGTCCCCGGACGATCACGCTGTTGGCCGCAGCGAAGACGTCTCCGGTGACCGTGCCGGTGATGTGGATCTCCGCAGCGGCCGCGTAGAGATCGCCGTCCAAGGTGCCTTCGATGTAGACCTGGTCGGCGCCCACGTAGAGGTCATCCCGGAGGGTCTCCCCGGGGGGCAGGCGGTACAGATCCTGGCTGATGAACTCCCCGGCCCGGGCCGTGCTCTGGCCCAGGGCCAGCATTCCCAGGAGGGCCAGAAGGACGACGAACCGTGTCCTCCGCAGAGGAACGACACGGGGTTGCCGGTGAATATGCAGCCGGTCCATCGTTCCGCTCTCCTTTCCCGTGGGCTCCATGGGGCAGTTCTGGGGCGCAGTGGAAGCGTCTGGTGCGCCCAGCATCCTGAGCCGGGCCCGGCCTTGGAGAGCCGGGACAGAGGCTCACCATCGACTACGAATAGGCGTGTGAGGAGGTCGCGTGTGTGATGTTTGCCTGGATCCGTCGGCTGGTGCGTCAACTGGGCATGCGTCGGTTGTTCTTCGACCTGTGGTACCTGCAGCGCCCTCCCTGGGACACAGGGATCTCCCCGCCGGAGCTGCTGGCCTTCTTGGAGGAACACCCACCGGGCCGGGCACTGGACCTGGGCTGTGGCACGGGCACCAATGTGATCACCATGGCCCAACGGGGCTGGGATGTGGTGGGGGTGGACTTCGCGCGGCGGGCCATCCGCAAGGCGGAGCGCAAGGCCCGGGAGGCCGGGGTCTCGGCCTGTTTTCGGGTCGCGGACGTGAGCCAGCCCCTGCCGGTCACGGGCCCCTTCGACCTCATCCTGGACATGGGCTGTTACCATTCCCTGCCCCCGGAGGCCCGGAGAGGGTACCAGGAGAACGTGCGGCGTCTGTTGGCTCCGGGCGGCACCTACATGCTCTACGCCTTCCTGGCCAACGGCTCTGGACCCGGGCCCTCGGGCATCCGGGAGGAGGAGCTGGCCGACTTTGCGCCTCTGGAGCTGGTGCGGCGTCAGTACGGCACGGAGCGGGGCCTGCGTCCCTCGGCGTGGTTCGTCCTCCGCAAGCCCGCGGTACAGGAGGCCCCCTAGGGTCAGGTGGCCAGGATGTGGGTGATGATGGTCGCGCCGCTGCCGCCGATGTTCTGGGTCATGCCGATGCGGGCGTCTGGCACCTGGTTTTCTCCGGCCTGGCCTGTGAGCTGCAACACCGCCTCCACCACCTGGTAGACCCCGGTGGCGCCCACCGGGTGTCCTCGGCTCTTCAGTCCCCCCATGGTGGTGATGGGCAGTCGGCCTCGGATGCCGATCTCCTCCTCGGTGGCCATGCGCCACCCCTCGCCTCGGCGGGCGAAACCCGTGGCCTCCAGGCTCAGGGCGCTCATGATGGTGAAGGCGTCGTGCAGCTCGAAGAAGTCGATCTCCTCCGGACCCACGCCGGCCTGGAGATAGGCCTTCTGGCTGCTCAGGTGGGCCGCTTCCAGGAAGAGGGGATCTCGGCGGTCGTGGATGGCCAACATGTCCGTGGCGCTGGCGCTGGCCAGGATCCGCACAGGGCCGCGGTGGTGTCCGGTGACGAACTCCCGGGCCCGATCCGTGGGCACCAGGACCACCGCGGCCGCGCCGTCGCAGATGGGGCTGCTGTCCATCATGTTGATGGGCTCCGCCACCATGGGGGCGTTCCGGTAGGTCTCCAGGTCGATGGGCCGTTGGAACATGGCATAGGGGTTGTGGGCGCCGTTGCGGTGGGCGTTGATGCTGAACCCCGCGAAGGCCTCCATGGGCACGTCGTACTCGTACATGTAGCGCTGCATGATCAGGGCATTCAGCCCCACGAAGGTGACCCCGTGGGCGGATTCGTACTCCGCGTCCGCGGCGGTGGCCAGGGCCGCGGTGGTGCTTCCGCTCGGGGTGTCGGTCATCTTCTCCACCCCTGCCACAAGGACCACGTCGTGCAGGCCACTGGCCACCGCCAGGTAGCCCATGCGCAGGGCCGCGGCACCGCTGGCACAGGCCGCCTCCACCTTGGCCGCCTCGATGCCGCGCAGGCCGCAGAAGTCCGCGATGAGGGTGGCCAGGTGCTCCTGGCCCAGGAGGATGCCGCTGAGCATGTTGCCCACGTAGAGCGCGTCCGCCCGGTCGATGTTCGCGTCCTGCATGGCTGCGGACACCGCGCCGTAGGCCAGATGGCGGATGGACTGGTCCCAGTGTTCGCCCACCGGGATCTGGCCGATTCCCACGATGGAGACGCCTCGCATCGTTCCTCCCCAGGTGGTTGAGCTCTTTCCGTGCGTGCTCGAGCACGACCAACAGCCTATTTTATACCGGATCGGAGCCTTCAGAAACTATCGAGATCCGCCTGTCGAGCGAACTCTTTGAAGAGGGGGCAGGTGGGGCGGCTCCTGGGTACTCCCCGATCCGTAAGGTGGCCTCGGGGCCGGGGGAGAGGGCTTCCGCCTTGGGGTGCAGGTTGCTCGGGTGATCCCTCCGGCAGCCGGGTCAGGCCCAGGCCGAGCTGGCCAACGCGCTCTGTCCTCCGGGACTCTGGAAAGACCCCCGGGCAGCTTCCCGCCGGTATAGCCGGATGACCTGCCTTGGGTTATAATTGTAGCCAAGCGCGATGGGCCTGTGGGCCCCGCCACGGTGCAAGGGACCCCGTACTCGAGCCGTTGAGCCGACCATTCTCCCAATCCACCCATCCAGGAGGAACGGAATCCATGATCCATGAATCCCTTGCCGAACTGCGCCAGGATCTGCGGGGCGCGGTGGGCATCCGAGCGGACGCGGTCGAGGTCCTGGACGAGGAGAGGGCCCGTCGACTCGTGGACTCCTTGGTCCGGAACGCGGTCTTCGGCACCCCAGAGGTGCGGGAGTTCAGCCGCTGGCTCATCTGGGAGCTGGGACAGGCCCTGGGGGTCCGGCCGGCCAGCATCCACGACTTCTACATGGCCCGAGCCCAGGACGCCTGGCAGGATCGGACCGTGCCGGCCATGAACATCCGCTTCACCACCTACGACACGGCCCGGGCCGCCCTGCGCGCGGCTCTGCGGGCCCAGGTGGGCGCCTTCATCTTCGAGATCGCCCGCAGCGAGATGGGCTACACCGACCAGGAACCCGCGGAGTACAGCACCTGCCTGATCGCCGCGGCCATCCGGGAGGGCTACCAGGGGCCTCTCTTCATCCAGGGGGATCATTTCCAGGTGAAGGCCTCCAAGTACCGCCAGGACCCAGAGGGTGCTGTCCGGGAGGTGAAGGATCTCATTGCCAAGGCGATCCCCGCGGGGTTCTGGAACATCGACATCGATTCCAGCACCCTGGTGGACCTGGACCGGGAGAACTTGGATGAGCAGCAGCGGGACAACTACGAGGTATCGGCCCACCTGACCCGGTACGTACGGGAGCTGGAGCCCCCAGGGGTCACCATCAGCCTGGGAGGGGAGATCGGCGAGGTGGGCGAGAAGAACTCCACGCCCGAGGAGCTGGACGCGTACATGGAGGGCTACACTCGAACACTGGGCCAGCTTGGGGACGACACGGGCCTGAGCAAGATCAGCGTCCAGACCGGCACAGCCCACGGCGGCATCCTCCTGCCCGATGGCACCCTGGCCCAGGTGGCCGTGGACTTCGAGACCCTCCAGGTCCTGGGCGACCGGGCCCGCCACTGGGGCATGGGCGGTGCGGTCCAGCACGGTGCCAGCACCCTCCCCCAGGAGATGTTCCACAAGTTCCCCGAGGTCCAGACCTTGGAGATCCACCTGGCCACGGGCTTCATGAACACGTTCCTGGACCACCCGGCCTTTCCCTCGGATCTGCTGGAGGCCATGTACCGCCACATCGAGGCCCACCACGCGGACGAACGCAAGCCGGACCAGACGGAGATCGTCTTCCGCCTGAAGACCCGGAAGAAGGCCCTGGGCCCTTTCAAGGCCGAGCTGTGGGCCCTGCCCCCGGAGGCCCGGGAGCCCATCTACGCGGCCCTGGAACAGCAGTTCGCCTTCTTCTACAGCCAGCTCAACGTGGAGCACACCCGAGAGCTGGTGGATCGCTTTGTGACACCGCCGGAGTTCCACCGCCCCATGCCCGAGGCCGGCCGGGCCGTGGCCGACGATCTGGGCCTGGCCGACTGAGATCCCGGCACATCGCTGGCATGCCATGCTCGTCGCGATCGATACCAGCACGGCCACCGCCTCCCTCGCGCTCTACCGGTTCCCGGCGACCGACCCAGGGTCCCCCGAGCTCCTGGCGGAACAGACCTGGCAGGCCCATCGACGTCACACGGTCACCGTGGCGCCGGTGTTGCGCGATCTCCTGGCCCTCCAGGGCATGGATCCCGGCCGCATCCGGGCCGTCGCGGTGGCCACAGGGCCCGGCAGCTTCACCGGGGTGCGCATTGGGGTCAGCCTGGCCAAAGGGCTGGCCCTGGGCCTGCCCACGCCGCCTGCGCTGGTCGGGATCCCGACTCTGAGTGTCACCGCGGCCCCCTTCCTGGCCCTGGCCCAGAGCGGAAACGCCCGGGCGGTGTGGGCCGTGCTCGCGGCCGGCCGAGGCCGGTTCAACTGGGCCGTCTTCCGGCCGGGAGACCTGCTGCAACGGCCCACGGCCCCGGAGCACCGCAGCGGTCGGCTGTCCCGGCTCCAGGAAGAGCTGCGGGTGGCCTCGGGCCCCATCTGGGTGGTGGGCGAGGTGCCCCAGACCCTGGGCCAGGCAAAGGGCCTGGCCCACGTGCACGTGGTAGACCCGGTGAGCGGTCTGCGCAGGGCCGGTGTCCTGGCCTGGCTGGCAGCGCACCATCTGGACGCGGGGCTTCGGGACTCTGTGGCGTCCCTGCAGCCCCTCTATCTTCGGGACACCCACTGAGCCGTCCATGGATCATCGCCATGGAATCCATTCACCCCCAGATCCGCCCCATGGCCCTGGAGGACCTGGAGGAGGTGCTCCGCCTGGAGCGCCGTAGCTTCGCCGCCCCGTGGGACCGGGAACTCTACCTCCAGGAGCTCCGACACAACCGGCACAGCCGCTATCGGGTGGCGGTGCCCGGCCCCACGGATCCTCCGGTACAGCCCCGGCTCCTGGCCCAGGGCGGGTACATGCTCCTGGGCCAGGAGGTCCACATCATGACCCTGGCTGTCCAGCCTGAATGGCGTCGTCGGGGGCTGGGGCGCTGGCTGCTCCTCTCCATGCTCGAAGAGGCCCGGGCCCAGGCTGCCCCGGCCCTCACCCTGGCCGTCCTGGAGGTCCGGCCCAGCAACCGCGCGGCTCGAGAGCTGTACCGCAGCCTGGGCTTCCAGGAGGTAGGCTACCGCAGGCGCTACTACCCGGATCGGGAGGATGCCCTGGTGCTGATGTTGACGGATCTGCATCGCGATCCGATCTGGGAACCCCTGGCCGCCCAGCTCACCGGGCTCCGTGAACGAATGGCCCGGGGCATTCGACCCCACCATGAAGGAGAGCCCCTGGAGATGCGGAGAGCAAGAAGATGAAGGCCATCCAGGTGATCCCAGGGGACGGAACCCCCCGCCTGGTGTGGGCCGAGGTGCCGGACCCAAGCCCCGGCCCCCGGGAAGTGCTCCTGGAGATCCACGCCACCTCGGTCAACCGGGCCGACCTGGCCCAGGCCGCCGGCCACTATCCGCCGCCACCGGGCGCGCCGACCATCCTGGGCCTGGACGCGGCCGGCATCGTGGTGGCCGTAGGCCCCCAGGTGGAGGGATGGCAGGTGGGCGATCGGGCGTGCGCGCTGTTGGCCGGGGGCGGCTACGCGGAGCAGGTGGCCGTGGACCATCGGCTGCTCATGCCCATCCCCCCGGGTTGGTCCTTCCTGGAGGCCGCCTGCCTGCCCGAGGTCTACCTGACTGCGTTCGTGAACATCTTCGTGGAGGCCGAGTTCCAGCCTGGCCAGGCGGTCCTGGTCCACGGGGGGGCCAGCGGCGTGGGCACCGCGGCCATCCAACTGGTGCGCCACGCGGGGGGGCGGGTCCTCGTCACCGCGGGCAAACCCGCCAAGGTGGCCCTGTGTCGTCGCCTGGGGGCCCACCGGGCGGTGGACTACACCCAGGAGGACTTCGTCCAGGCCGCCCTGGAGTTCACCGACGGCGTGGGGGTCCACATCGTGTTGGACATGGTGGGCGCGCCCTACCTGGAGCGAAATCTCCAGGCCCTGGCCCCCACCGGACGGCTGGTCTTCATCGCCACCCTGGGCGGTTCTGTGGCCGAACTGGACATCCGCCGCCTGATGGCCCGACGTCAGCGGCTCATCGGCTCCGTGCTCCGCAGCCGCAGCGTGGAGGAGAAGGCCGCGATCATCCAGGGCTTCCAGGAGCAGTTCGGGGCGGCCCTGGAGAGGGGCGCCATCCGCCCGGTGATGGACCGGGTGTTTCCCATCCAGGAGGCCCAGGCCGCGCACGAGCACATGCGGGAGTTCCGCAATCTGGGCAAGATCGTCCTCCAGGTGCGCCCATGAACGGTGTGCCCCGGAACGAAGCACCGCCCGCGCTGGAGATCCAGGCCGAACGGTTCCTGGCCGATCTGGAGGCCGTGGCGGCCATCGGTCGGTTGCCGGACGCCGCAGGTGGGGGCCGAGAGCGTCGCCCCTTCTCCTCAGCCCACTGGGCGGCCCGGGAGTTCCTCATGGACGGGGCCCGGAGGGCCGGCTTGGAGGTCCAGATCGACCCGGCCGGGAACGTCTCGGCACGGCTGCCCGGGCCCACGGCCGATGCCCCGACCCTGCTCCTGGGCTCCCACCTGGACACGGTGCCCCATGGGGGCCCCTACGACGGCGCTCTGGGGGTCCTGGCCGGCCTGGAGGTGCTGCGGGTTCTGGCGGAATCCGGGATTCCCCGGCGTTGTGGGGTAGAGGTGGTGGACTTCACAGACGAAGAGGGCCGTTTCGGCGATCTCTTCGGCAGCCGGGCCCTGAGCGGCCAGCTCACCCGGGAACAGGCGGTGGCCTTCCTGGAACGGGCCGGAGCCTACCCCGAGGACCTGGCCCGGGCCCGGGAACGGATTCCCGGCGGCCTGTCCCCAGAGGCGGTCCTCCAGGCCCGACGGCCTCCGGAGAGCCTGGCAGGCTACCTGGAGCTCCACATCGAGCAGGGCCCGCGGCTGGAACGGGCCGGCGTGTCCATCGGCATCGTGACGGCCATCTTCGGTCGTCGATCCTGGTTGGCCACCTTTCGGGGCCGCAGGGACCACGCGGGGACTACCCCTATGGAGGTCCGGTCCGATGCCCTGGTGGCCGCGGCCGAGCTCATCCGGGAACTGCCGCAATGGGTGTCCGAGGCCGTGCCCCAGGGCGTGGCCACCTGTGGGAACATCCAGGTCGATCCCGGCGTCTACAACGTGGTCCCGGGCCGGGCCGTCGTCTGGATCGAGGCCCGAGCGGCCACCTTGGAGGAGCTGGACCGACTGGAGCAGGGGATCCGGGAGCGGGCCGCGAAGGCCGCTGGGGCTGTGGGGGGCCAGTGGGCGCTTCGCTCCACGGCCCGCAGCGAGCCCACCCCCATGGATCCGGCCGTACGGGCCCTCCTGCATCGGGCCGCGGCCCGCCGGGGTGTCCCCTGCCTGGATCTCCCCTCGGGGGCCGGACATGATGCCCAGATGCTGGCCCGGATCACGCCCACGGGCATGCTCTTCGTGCCCTCTGTGGAGGGGCGCAGCCACTGTCCTCAGGAGTTCACCCGGCCCGAGGATCGGGTCATCGGAGCCCAGGTCCTGTTGGACGCGGTGGTGGAATGGGTGGTGGAGCCGAGAGCCGCCTAGGAGAGGAACAGGGCGGTCAGACCGGCCAGGACCGCCACGTGCAGCACCTGGTCCACCATGATCCGCATGAAGAGCGCGTCGGTCTGGTGGAAGACACGGATCCAGCGGCCTGCCAGGTCCCCGGCGTCGATGGCCCAGTGGGTGGCGAAGAGGAGGGCGGCGAAACCGGCCAGAGGCCCCAGAGGCAGCTCCGGCGCCACCAGGCGCAGGACCCCCCACTGGATGGCCGTGTAGATGGCGCAGTGGAGCGCGATGGCTCGGTTGACCAGACAGGCCTGCTTGTGTTTTGCCATCCAGTCGTTCTGGAAGATCCAGTCGCCCAACAGATGGCCCACCAGCAGCCAATCGAAGAGGGACATGGTCCATCCTCTCCCTCGGCGCCCTCGATGTCCATGCCGGATGATCCAGCTTAGCCTGGGGCCTTGGACCGGGCCATTTCGGGGGCCACAGAGGGGCTGTGCGCCGGTGCACACCGTCTCTGTGGGGCCCTCCACAGCGTCAAGCGTTCCAACCCGCGACAATCCAACGTAGAACGGAGACACCGATGAACCAGGCCGATTCCCTTGCCCGGCGTGTGGCCCGGCTGGAGCAGATGCCTCTCTTCCGGGGTCTTCGCCACCCGGATCTGGCGACTCTGGCCCAGGATCTGCACCTGCGAGAGTACGCCCGGGACGAGACCGTCTTCCGCCAGGGCGATGAGAGTCGAGAGGTCTACGTGGTGTTGCGAGGCAAGGTCCGCATCTACAAGATCAGCCCGGCAGGCCATGAGACCACCATCGATATCTTCGCGGCCCACGATGTCTTCGGCGAGCTGGCCGCCCTGGACGGTCAGCCGCGTTCCGCGTCGGCCAAGGCCATCGAGGACACCGCCCTTCTGGTGATGGCCCAACAGCGGTTTGTCCAGCACCTGGAGCATATTCCAAGGTTGGCTCTCAACCTGGCTCACCTGCTGGCTCATAAGCTCCGCTGGACCGCGGCCTTCGCGGAGTCCATCGCCCAGTACGATGCGGCCGGCCGCCTGCTCCACATCCTGATCTCCTACACGGAGCGCTACGGCCAGGAGGTGGAGCCCCACAAGGTCTATCGGTTGGAGCTGCCGCTGAACCAGAGCGACCTGGCCTCCATGGTAGGGGCCCGCCGGGAATGGGTGAACCGGTTGCTGAACGAGTGGCGGCGCCGAGGCCTGCTCACCTACCGACGGGAGTCCCTGACCATCCTCGACATGCCGCGGGTCCGCGCGGAGCGGGACAGCCGCATCGAGGCCAACGTGGGCCAGACCGAGTGGTAGCGCGGAACGCAGCCAGGCTCCTGGGCATGTGGGGTGTGCTGCGCTCGAGTTCATAGGGGGGAGACCCATGCACCGGAACCCTTCATCTGGACGTGGTCCCACGTGCCCGGCGCTCCGTTCCATCGCACGGAGTCTGGCCCTGGTAGGCATATGGGGGCTCCTCCTGTGGATGGGCCTGCCCCAGGCTGTAGCCCAGACCCCCAGCCCCGCCCTCTCCGTGACCCCGCGTCAGGCAGTCGCCGGCGCATTCGTGAAGCTCTCCGGCTCGGGATTCACCGGCGGCCAACCGGCCACCGTGCTCTGGGACAACTCCCCGCTCACCGTCATCCCCTCCCTTCCCCAGGACGGCACTTTCGAGCTGTGGGTGGCCCTGCCTCCCCAGGCCCCGGTGGGTCCCCACGTCATCCAGGTGTGCAGCGGCGACCCCTGTGACAGCGGCCCCTTCCAGGAGTCCGCGAGCACCGGGTTCACGGTGACGGCCACGCCTCCCCGTGGGGAGGCCTCCCTGCTCTTCATCTACCAGAACCGCGATCGGGCCGGGGCCTTTGCCGACTTCCTCGAGAGACGGGGCTTCCAGGTCACCCTGGCCTCGCTGTCCGAGCTGCTCCAGGTGGACATGACCGCGTTCGATCTGGTGCTGGTCGGACCGGAGACCGGGGACCTGTGGACGGGGAACAACCAGGTCCAGGTAAATCTCCTGGCCAAGACACCCCGGATCCTGGGCCTGGGCGAGGGCGGCTACCGGTTCTTCGGTCAGCTCGGCCTGGAGATCGGCTTTCCCAACGGTGCTCTCCACTTCCGCAGCGGACAGGCCGTGTTGGAGGATCCCCAGGGGCTCTTCTCCCGGGTGCCCTACGACCTGAGCAGCTACGGATTTGCCCCCATCCCCCTGGTGCCAGAGGCCGCGAACATCACGGCCCGCCACATCTACATGCCTGCCACCAGCGTCGTGCTCCCCCTGGCCTGGCAATCCGTCGCGGGCCAGCCCACCGCCTACGCCCCCATCGTGGCCCAGGGATGTCGCGTCCTATGGGGGTTCCAGGAGCCGCCGGACACCATGACCGAGGCGGGGCAGGCCCTCTTCGTGAACACCCTGATGTTCGCCCTCTCCGTTCCCTGCGACTTCTCCGGCAACACGCCCTGTCTGCCCCTGACCGCGCCCAACGACCTGCCTGGATCGGCCGTCCTGGACTTCGATGGGCTCGCGCCCGACAGCCCGGTGGCCGACGCCTACCGGGCCAGCTACGGCGTCCGCTTCCGGGAGGACAAGGCCACCCAGACGGTGGTCCAGAGGGCCAGACAGGCCCATTCCCCGCCCCAGGTGGCCGTCCAGGATGCCCTCCGTCCCGAGGGGACCCCCATGTGGATCCAGTTCGATCGGGAGCAGAGCCACGTGGGCCTGTGGGTGGGCAACGGCCTGGACGTGCCCAAGGCCACGCTCACGGCCTACGACGGGCAGAACGAGCCCATCTGTTCCACCGCTGTCTCGCCGGTTCCCGAGAGCTATGAGGGCTTCATCGGCCTGTTCGACATCCGGGGCCGCATCGCGGCCGTGGCCCTGGACTACGGGGACACGGCCGTGCCCGAGTCCATCGACGACCTGACCCTGGGGCTCTTCGGGCCGGCCAACAACATCCAGGTCTGTCGCCAGGATCCCGGCGATCCGACCTGCAAGCCGGTGGCCAACGCGCTGGTCTACCGCATCCCTGCCGAAGAACCTCTGGGCCGCTCCAGCGATCCACGGCTGCCGGACCGACAGCCCTGGGCCGAACGGCTTCGCACCGATGCCAACGGCTACGTCATCGGCCGCAACCGCATCCGCTTCGGAGATCGTCTCTGGGCCCTGGTGCCCGTCGCCCAGGAGGAGAAGGGCATCCTCTACCTGACCAGTGGCGACCCGGTCACGGTGGAGCCGGACGCCTTCCAGGAGCAGCCGGAGGAGCCCCCGGTCCTCCGGCTGCGGGTGAGCACCGAGTCGCCCCTGTTGGTGATGGATCTGGTCATCGCGGCCCAGTGGAACATGGCCGCGGACCCCCTCTACCGCCAGGATCTGGAGCGGAGCATCCTCCTGGCGGCCAATGCCCTCTACGACTTCACCGACGGCCAGTTCACCCTGGGCACCGTCCACATCTACCAGAGCTACGAACGCTGGAGCGACGCGGATGTGTGGCTCTACGCGAGCAACAACCTGCGTCCTCGGGCCGTCATCGGCGGCATCCTCACCGAGCGGACACCGGACCCCAAGATCCCCGACCTGCGCTACTACCCGGGCCAGATCCACATGGGGGCCACCTGGAACCGCTTCAATGTGCCCGGCATGAGCCCCGTGCCCAACGTCCTCACCCAGGACGACTGGGGCCTGGCCCTGGCCCACGAGGCCGGCCACTACCGGCTCTTCCTCTTCGACACCTACCTGGGCATCGACGAAAAGGGCCGGGAGGTGGAGGTGGACACCTGTGTGGGCAGCGCCATGGGATGGGTCTACGACACCGTCCGCAACAGCGAGTTCATCGCGGACGAGGCCTACTGGCTGGCCCGCTGCGCCAGCACCCTGGCCCACCAGATCCTGGGACGCACCGAGTGGGCCACCATCCAGCTCTGGTATCCCTGGGTGGTCCCTCCGAGCCAGGTGGATCCCGGGCCGGCCTCCCCCCCCGCGCCCCTGACCCAGGTGATCTTCCACCCGTCGAACTCCCAGGTTCGCCCCTTGCTCAATCCGGTGTTCCGTCTGCTCTACCAGGACAACGAGACGGCATCCACCGAGGCCCGGGCCTACATCCTCCGGGACGATCGGGTCATCGACCAGGGGCGCCCCATCGCGGGCACCACCCTCATCCGGCTCTACGGCCCCCAGGAGCGAGACCGTTTCTGCCTCTTCGACATCACCGGTCCCTTTGTGGTGGACGATCCTCGGCACCAGTGGGGCTGTGAGATCCTGGAACCGGGGGACAACGAGCTCCGATTGAGGAAGGACGAGACCTGGGCGCCCATCGTCACCCTCTCGCCGATCTCCACCCGCACCGTCCAGATCCAGGTGGTCCAACCCATCACCGCCGGCGCGGTGCTTCGGGCGAAGCTCTACCCCGAGCACATCCCGGCCCCCACGGAGATCACGCTCAGCCCCAAGGGCGATGGGCGTTGGGAAGGCGTGTTCAAGTCGCCGGTCCGGGCCACCGCGGCCTACGTGCAGGTCTGGGTGGACGAGCCGGCCACGGAGACGAATCCCCGGCGGGAGCTCATCGTGGACTACGGAGTGGGGGGCAGCGGCCTCACCGGCCCCTTCAGCCGCCTGGGCGGGGTGGCGGTCACCTCCTCCGACGGCAACGCCAACTACCAGATCACGGGCACGGTCCAGCTTGCAGCGGGGGAGTTCATCGCGCTTCAGCTCATGGCCGGCCGACCGCCCCGGCCCCCGGACAAACGCGTCGTGGGCCGGGCCTATAACCTGATCTCGGTGCCGAGAGAGCTGGCGGCCCGGGGCGAGGTGCTCCTGCGCCTGCCCTTCCTGGCCGTTCCCGAGGGCGGCCCCCAGTTTCCCCAGGAGCTGAGGCCCACCGTCCATTTCTGGGACGGCAGCGGATGGCAGCCCCTGCCCTCCCGCATGGTCACCCTGCTCAACGGACGACGGGCCGTGGCCGCGCCCAGCCAGGGGGTGGGCATCTACGCGCTGATGGTGGAGGAGTTCCAGCTATATCCCGAGCGTCTCTACCTGCCTCTCATCGCCCGGTGAGCCCGCTCCGGAACGCGGCGGGGGACGGCTCGGGGGGCAGAGACGGACTCAGGCCTCATGCTCTCCACCGGTCGGCCGCCTGGGCCCGGCACGGATGCCCCGGTCCCGACCGATCTGTCGGTTGAAGGAGACCTGCTCCAGGAAGGAGCCGCGCAGGGCCGGATCCTGGATCCGGGCAGCTTTCTCCTCCAGGATGGCCTCGGCCTGGGCCAGGCAGCTCTCCGCCCGGGCCGGGTCGCCCAACGCGTGGAAGACCCAGGCGCACCACAGATAGTCCCGTTGGGGATAGTCGGCCGCGTCCAGGCCACCCCTCTCCAACACCTGGCAGGCCCGCTCCGCGTGGAAACGGGCCTGTTCGGGCCGGTCCAGGGCCAGCCAGGCCCGGGCCAGGGTCGCGTGGACGGCGCTGGTGTGGGCATGCATGTCCAGGGCCTCCAGGGTCTCCAGGGCTGCCTGGGCCTGTTCCACGGCCCTGGAGGGCTCCCCGGCCTCCAGGGCCACGATGGCCAGCTCCATGGAACATCCGGCCTGGAAGAGCCGATCTCCCATGGTCTCCCCCAAGGAGCGGGCCTGCTCCAGGGCCTGGGCAGCCCGTTCCATCTGGCCATACTCCCGGTAGAGCTGTCCCAGGTTCCCCAACACGTAGGCGATGCCGGCCTCGTCCTCCAGCTCCTGGCTGATGGCCAGGGCCTGGGCCAGGCTGTGCTCCGCGGCCTCCCAGTGGCCCGCCATCAGGTAGAGGACCCCCAGTTCGTTCCACACCAGGGACTCCCACCAGCGGTCGCCCAGGTCCTGTTGGATGGCCAGGGCCTCCTGGAGGAGCTCGACCGCGTGGCCGTAGTCGCCGGTCCAGCGGATCACGTCCTGGGCCAGGCTGAGGAGGCTGGCCCCCTGGCCTCGGCGGTCGCCGATCTGCTTGCGGAGGGCCAGGGCCTCCTGGTTGTAGGCCATGGCCAGGCGGAAGTCCCGGCGCTGCACGTGGACCAGGCCGGCCAGCGCGGCCAGGGTCCGGGCCTCCTCCTGCCGGTTGCCCAGGGCCCGATTCAGCTCCAGGGCCCGCTGGAGTTCGGCCTCGGCCTCTGGGTAGCGGCCCAACTGTCGATACAGGATGCCCAGGCCGTAGTGGATCTCCGCCTGGATGGGCTGGGTCTCCTGGTCGCGGGGCAGGGAGGCCAGGGCCTGGGTGTAGAGATCCGCTGCAGTCTGGTAGTCGCCCTGGCGCCATTCCAGCAGGCCCAGTCGGGCCAGGGCCTGGGCCTCGCCCCGTCGGTCGCCCTCTGCCCGACTGAGGTACCGAGCTCGCTGGATGGCCTCCCGGGCCTGGACGTAGTCCGCGGTGGCCTCATGGTATCGTCCCCACAGGAGCGCGACCTGGGCCGGAGGGGCGCCCTCCATGGCTGCCAGCTCCTCCAAGGCCTCCCGCTCCTCTTCCCGACGTCCCAGGATGTGGAAGAGCTCGGCCCGGGCAGCCTGCCAGGCCCAATGGGGACGCAGGGCCAGGGCCCAGGTGTAGTAGTTCAGGGCCGTCTCGTTGGCGTACTCCCGACGGGCCCGATCCGCGGCCAGCACCAGGTAGTGGATGGCCTTCTCCCGGACGGGCGGATCGTCCAGGGGAGCTCGGTGGTAGTGGAAGGCCAGCTCCTCCACCGCGTCCACATGCAGGGCCTCCAGGGCCTGGGCCACGGCCAGGTGGATCTCCTGCTGCTGGCTGGCCAGCAGCGTCCGATAGATGACCTCCTGGGTGATGTTGTGCTTGAACAGGTAGACCGGCACTGGGTGGAGGCGTTCCAGGTGGGTGAAGTCCCGCTGTTCCAGGAGGGCCATCTGCCCGCGCAGCTCTTCCAGCCCCGGATGCATGGGATGGGCCCGCTGCAGCACGGGCAGCTCGAAGGTTCGCCCGATGACGCTGGCCACCTTCAAGGTGGGGACGACCGATTCGGGCAGGCGGTCCAGCCGGGCCAGGACGATGCCGTGGATGGAATCGGGAAGACCCAGGCTCACCGCGGCCAGGGGGGCGTCGGGGCGAAGACGCCAGCCCTCGGGAGTCTCCTGGAGACAGTTGGCCGCCCGAAGCTGCTCCATGGCCTCGGCCGTCAGCCCGCACCCCCCAGGGCCGTGCTGGACCATTCTCGCCTCCCACAGCGCGTGGAGGAGCTCCTCCACGAAGAGCGGATTGCCCTGGGCCTGGGTCTGGATCAGGTCCAACAGAAGGGGGTCCACCGGTCCCTCCATGGGTTCCCCGGCCAGCCGCTGGAGCGCCGCGCACACCAGGGCCTCCACGCCCCCCGGATCCAGCTCTCCCAGGGGCCAGAGCTCCTGATGGGGCAGGGGATCCAGCCGCTGTTCCACGCTGGGATCGTGGCCGGGCCGTTGGGTGAGGACCAGGAGCACCGGACTCCGGTGGATGACCCGGGACAGGGCCTGGACCAGCCGCCAGGAGGCCTCGTCGATCCAGTGGATGTCGTCCAGGAGCAGGGCCAAGGGCTGCTGTCGGGCCCTGTCCTGGACCAGCCCGATGGCCAGCGCGGTCAGGGCCTCCTGGCGCAGTTGGGGATCGAAGCCCCCGGTCACCGGGTTGTCCGGGATGGCCACACCGAGCAGATCGCCCAACAGGGGGAGCCGCACCAGCCAATCTGGGTTCACGGCACGCACACGCTCCTGCAGTGCCTCCACCAGGCGCTCCATCTCCTGGGGCGGGGCCAGGGACTCCAGGCCGAGGAGCTGCCACACCACCGGGCGCACGCTGCTGTACGCGATGTAGCGGCCCGTGCTCTGACAGCGGCTGGCGGCCACCTGGAAGCCGAGCTCCTGTGCGCGGACCAGCGCGGTGACGGCCAGGTGGCTCTTGCCGATCCCGCTGGGCCCTTCGATCCGAAGGACCCGGCCCTGCCCCTGGTGCACCGCGGCGAGGAGCTCTTCCACCTGGGCCAGTTCTGGAGCGCGGCCCACCGGCGGCACCAATCGGGCCGCGGGAAGGGGCAGGGGATAGGTCCGGGGCCCCAACACCTGGTGGATCTCCAGGGGGGCGGTGCGCCCCTTCAGGCTCACCGGCCCCAGCCGCCGCAGGTGAAACCGTTCCTCCACGGCCTGGGCCACCCGGGGCGTGACCAGGATCTGGCCTGGACGGGCCAGGGCCATCAGCCGGGCGGCCAGGTTCACCGCGTCCCCCAACACGCCGTAGGTGGAACGGGTGGGCGAGCCGTAGGCACCCACCCGCATGCGGCCCCAGCTGACACCGATCTGGACCGCCTGGACCGGCCCCTCTGGGGGCGGTGTCCGCAGTTGGAGGGCCGCGGCCACTGCCCGCAGGGGATCGTCGTCGTGGGCAATGGGTGCACCGAAGGCCGCGTACAGATAGCTGCCTTTCTCGCCGATGGTGAGCTGGATCAGCGTCCCCTCATACTGGGCCAGGACCTGTTGGACCCAGCGGATGAACCCGTCCAGCCGCTCCTGGGCCCGGGGATCTCCTGCGTAGTCGATGCCCTGAAAACGGAGGAACAGGGCCGCCGCGGGCCGCAGCTCTGCCAGGAAGCGGTTCTGCTTCCCCTGAAGCCGCTCGTAGACGCCGGGCTGGACCCAGCGCCGGCTCTCTTCCGGCGGCACCGGGGGGGCAGGGTCCCGGGCCGGGGGCGGGATGGGCGGGCGCGCCAGCCGCTCCACTCGGTAGACGGGATCTCCCCGGTCCAGGATCGGGTGGAGGCGCGCCCGATCGCCCAATGCCTGGGCCGTGGCTCCGTCCACTAGAAGCTCGCCCTGGCGCACCTGGGCCTGGACCGCGTCCAGCCGCGCCATCAGGGATCCGGCCAGCACGTCCAGCCGCTGGATGGCCGGATCGCCCACCAGAAACCGCTGGACCGGCCCCTCCACCACGCAGGCCTTGATGGCCAGGGGGATGGGGGACCTGTGGGGGATGGCGATGGCCTGAAAGGAAGCCATGGCCCGTTGCATGGCCAGTCCCGCGGCCAGGGCCAGATGGACGCCCCGCTCCTCCGGGGCCGCGATCGCGTCGTCGAACCAACAGGTGATGGCGTCGCCGCTGAAGCCGATGACGCTGCCGCCGAGGCGATGTACGTGGTGGATGAGGGTGCTGTAGACCGCGTTGAGGCGATCGGTCAGCTCCTCCGCGCCCCGGCGAGGCCCATACGCGTGGAGCAGCGCCTCGGTAAGGGGCGTGAAGCCGGAGATGTCCACGAACAGAGCGGCCCCGTGGCTCCGTTCGGGCAGGGGTACGCCTGCCGCCAGGGCGTGGCGACGGTCCAGGGGAATGTAGGCCAGGCACGGATCCATAGGGCTATTATAGCAGGATCCGGGATCGCGGACACGCCGGAACAGCGGGGCCCGCGGCGCCCCGGGGTTCGCGGCAAGGGGGCCCAGGCTGTGGGGGTGCCGGGGCCTCAACGGCGGAGCCGATGGTCCTCGAAAGTCCGGGGGTCGACCAGGAGATCGCCCAGGTGGAGGGTGTCCAGGCGTTCCATGGGAAAGGGGCGGGCCAGGAGCTCCACGGCATGCCGTTGCGGACGATAGGAGAGGACGATGCCCAGGCTGAGGAGGAAGCCATGGCGGTCCTCCAGGCCCACGAGCTGATGGGGGTAGAAGGCCGGTTCGGGGATCACGGCCCGACCGACCAGGGGGACGGTGAGGGTCTGGGCGCGGGCGAAGTAGCCGGCGAAGCGCCGGGCCCGATAGCGCCGTCGGGTGGCCGGATCCCGGGGACGGACCGCGGGCGAGACGGGCAGCTCCAGGACCGGCACCCGGCGGCTGGATCGAAGCGGCGCGAGGATGGGCTCCAGCTCCTGCCCTTGGCGCAGCGCGATGAGCGCGGCCGGGCGCAGCAGGTCGACCTTGCTCAGCTTCAGGTAGAGCCCCCCGTGGGCCGGGCGGATCAGGCCGCTGGTGTCGTAGATGACCGTCTCGGCCCCCTGGCGGCGGGCCATGGAGACCAGACGGACCGCGTTGACCAGGACCACCAGCATGCGCCCTCGGGGCGAGACATGGCCCACAAAACGGCGCCAACGGAGACCGCGAACCCGCTCGCCAGATTCCAGGGCCTCCACCAGGGCCAGGTTCATGGTGGCCGGGGGCCCCAGACGGCTCTGGCCGGGATCGCCGTCCACCAGGGCCACCCGCCGGCCCATTTCCAGGTAGCGGCCTGCCAGATAGTGGACGAAGGTGCTCTTGCCGGCATCGGGCCCACCGATGACGAGGATGGGGCCCGGGCCTTGGGGCAGGTGCAGCTCCTGCCAGGGGGCGGGAATGTGCAAGGTCATGGGGGTCATCCTTCCTGGGCCAGGTCGGCCAGTTGATGGCGGATCTCCTCCAGCTCCTGCCGGACCGCCTGGATCTCCTGGGTCAGCTCCGGCGGGGCCTGCCCGTCGTAGCCCTCCTGTTGCTTCAGAAGGTGTTCCAGCCTCCGCTGCAGCAGGGCCTGCTGTTGCTGGAGGTAGGTCCGTTCGGTCTGTTGGGCTTCGTCCAAGAGCCGGGCCACCTCCTGGTCGCCGATCAGGGCCTCGGTCATCCGCTCCAGAGAGGCCATGTTCTGGCGCAGCCATCGACGCAGATACTCGTTGCCCACCGCCCACTGGTCCTCCAACACGCGGCGCAGCAGGCCCAACTTGTCGAGGCCGTGGACGAACTTCCAGAGCTCCTCTCGGGAGATGTCGGGGAACTCGTGCTCCAGCTCCTCCAGCGGCAACAGGGAGCGCCGGGCCACGGTCAGGAGGATGGCCCGTTCCCGGGGCGAGAGGTGGCTGAAGTCGATCCGGAAGAAGCCGGCCAGGAGCGGGTCAGGCTCCAGGGCCTCGTCGTACACAGGGCGGAGGTATCCGCTGCCGTCGGGCCGGGTATCGAAGAGATGATAACAGAGGTACTGGAGGAGGTAGGGATGTCGGTTGGTGTAGAAGAGGATGTCCTCCAGGGTCTTCTCGTCCACATCCACCGGTGTGGCGCTCTGCTCCTGGCGTACCAGGGCCTGGGCCGCGGCCGGATCCAGGCTCCACAGGTTGACCAGGCGCACACCGGCCAGAAAGGGGCTGGTGAGCCAGTGGTGAATCCGTTCGTCCAGGCGGATGAGCAGCTTCGTGGCCGTCATCACGGTGCGTTGACGGCCGTTCTGCAGGATCTTCCGCAGCCGGGCCAGGCCCGAGGAGTCGTGCTCCGCGATGTTGACGAAGGCCTCGGCCTCGTCGATCAGCAGGAACAGGGTGTACCCCCGGACCACCAGCTCCCGCTGCAGGAGGCGGAGCTGGGTGGTGGCCTCCTTGCCTCGCAGGATGGCCACGTTCACCCCCAGGGGCTCGAAACGTTCCAGGTTGTCCTCCAGCGCGAAGAGGAGCTCGTCGCCGAGGGCCGCCATGCTCTCCACCCCCTGGAGATCCAACAGGAGGGGGACCAGACGGCTGTCTCCCTGCCCCTGGTCCAGCAGCCACTCCAGCTGACGCAGGAGGGAGGTCTTGCCCATGCGCCGGGTGCCCACCACCCAGGTGATCAGGTCCTGGGAGTGGAACAGGTAGTCGATCAGGTGTCGTCGGCCGTAGTGCTGTGGGCCCTGGACCCAGCGCCCAACGATGTAGGGGTTACGCATGGGGCTCCCCTGGCTCTGTTCCCGGCGAGGAGGCGGGGGAGAGGGCGGCCGCCTGCGTGTCCTCGGCGTGGGATCGCCGCTGCATGGCCTCTTGGATTCCCACGTCCGGGTCGTAGTCCAGGCTCTGGATGTGCCGGTGGGCCGCCTCCACGTCCGCCATGGTGATGGTGCGCCGGCCGCGCTGGAGCATGTGGTTCACGGCCTCTTGGGCGTACTGCTGGAGGCGAAAGGGGCGTCCCTGGCTCTGCTGGATGACGAACTCCAGGGCCCCGGGCTTCCATGCGTAGTACTCCTCAATGGGTTCGGTGAGGAGGGCCTCGGCCTCCTCCCGGGAGAAGGGCTGGAGCTCGAACTCCACGAACATGTTGTACCAGGGGCTCTCGATCCGGTCCCACTCCCGGCTGATGCGGATGCCGGCCACCACGGCGCCGAGCTCTGCGTTCTGCATGAAGATCCGGCGGAGCTGTTGCTGGGTGTGCCGGGAGTACTCGCTGATGACGTCCATCTCGTCCATCAGGAGGATGATGCGCAGCTTCTTGCCCGGATGGTGCTGGGCCACGTAGTCCTGCAACACCCCCACCAGCCTGCGGAAGTCCCGCATGAAGTCCCGGTAGGTGTAGCGGGTGGCCCGCTTGTTGTGGAGCACCATCTCCTGGAGCCGAGGACGGATCTCCGTCTCGGCTCCGGGCAGGGAGAGCACGCCGTGGAGGATCTCCTCCATGAGGAAGTGGAAGAACTCGGGTTCGGGGGTGCCTTCCAGGTCGATGTAGATGGGCACGAACCAGTACTCTGGGTCGTCCAGCTCCCGCAGCCGATCCCGGAGGTGGTAGAGGAGGGAGGTCTTGCCGATCCGGCGTTCTCCGTGGATCATGATGCTGTTCTCGTGGAGGCTGTCGACGATCCGCTGCAGGAGCTCGCCGCGGCCGAAGAAGAGGTCCGCGCGGCGGATGGGTTCGCCGCTGACAAAGGGGTTGTATCCCCGTCGAAGGGCCTCTCGGGTCCGCTGCATGGACCGCGCGATCTCCAGGGCCACGTAGAGGAAGCTGACCAGGGCCACCAGGAGGAGGCCGGCCATGGCCAGGGCCACGTTCCGCTCCAGGGTGAGGCCCAACCCGGGCAGGGTCACCATGGGGGGAGGGAGCACCACCTGGAAGCCCAGGCTCCGCACATCGGAGTAGTTGAAGGAGAGATCCCGGGCCACGAACTCCACGGTGTAGTCCCCCGGCGTGGGAAAGGCCGGGAGAGGCTGATAGCCCACAGAGGTGGGTTGCCATCTCTCCTCCAGGCCGGGCCCCCGTACCCGGTAGAGCACCACCAGGTCCGGGTCGGGGGTGTGGAGGTCGCCGGCCCGGACCTGTACGGAGAGCTCCTGGCCGGTCTGCACCTGGAACTGGTCCTCGCCCACCGAGAGGGGTTCGCCCTGGATCTCCCCCACCGCGATCCAGGGCGGTGTCCGATCGGCCCGAAAATAGGTCAGTCCGTTCTGGGTGCCGAACCAGTAGTTTCCCCGGGCCGAACGGAGGATGGCATAGGCGGGTGCCGGCTGGAGCACGCCAGCGACCTCCAACGTGGTGGCTGTGCGGCCGTCGTACCGGGTGACCCCTCCATCCGTTCCGACCCACAGGGAGCCGTCCACCGGGTCCACGTACAGCACGTTGACGATCTTGTTGGGCAGGCCGAAGTCGTCGTTCGCGGCCAGCCAGCGCCGGCCATCCCAGCGGACCACGCCGTAGTCGTTGATGCCGGCCCAGATCACGCCGTCCGGGGCCGCGGCCAGGGCCATCACCGGCCCGTTGGGAACCGTGCCGGAGCCCGGCTCCCAGGCGTCCGAGCGGGTGGGGGGGAAGCGGCGCCATTGCCCCGGCCCTTCTCGGACGAAGATCCCCGCGATGAGGGTCCCCGCCCAGATCCGCCCCTCCCGGTCCAGGGCCAGCGCGCGGACGCTCACATCCCCCAGCTCGACGACGGCCTCCAGGCTTCTGTTCCGGAGGTCGTAGCGCACCAGCCCCTGATCGCTGCCGATCCAGAGGGTGCTGTCGGTGGCGAGGAGGGTATGGACCAGGGGAGAGGGCAGGGCTTCGGGGGGGATGGGCTGTTCCCAGCGGCCCAGGCGGCGGTCAAAGCGGGCCAGGCCGCTGTCGGTGGCGATCCAGATCGCGCCCTGGGGCTCCTCCGCCAGGTCGAGGACCGTCTCGGAGGGGAGGCCATCCCCTCGCCCATAGCGCATCACCTCAGGAAGCAGGGGGTCCACGCCCGGGGCCTCGGGGCTGGGGGGCAGGGCCACCCGCACCCCCACATTGGTGCCCATCCACAGGGCCCCCTCCCGGTCCTCCAGCAGCGCGGTGGTGGCGTTGATCTGGAGCTCGCTGCCCCAGGCATGGGAGACCCACATGGCGAAGTCGTTTCGGTAGAGCCCGGTGGCCGTGCCGAACCAGAGGGATCCCTCTCCGTCCACCGCGACCGCGCGGACATCCGCGTGGGTCAGGCCCACATCGCCCCCGAAGGGGACCAGGGTGCCGTCCGGGGTGATCCAGAAGATACCGTTGCCCGCGGTACCCCCCCAGAGGGAGCCGTCTGGGCTGCCGGCCAGGGAGAGGACATGGTAGGGCTCTCCGGTGAAGCCTTCGGTGGGGACGATCCGCCAGGCCCCGGTGAGCACATCCCGGACGCCCAAGCCGGCGGTGGTGCCGACCCACACCCGACCGTCGGCCTCGATCCAGAGCGCACGGACCTCGTTGCCCGGCAGGCCGTCCTCCACCCCGAAGCGGGCCCACCGGTCCCGCTGCAACACCCACAGGCCGTCGTCCGTGCCCACCCAGAGCAGGGAGTCCTGGCGGGCCAAGGCCCGGACCGGGGCCTGAACGGCCTCCACAGGGGCCAGTTCGGAACCGTTCCACCGGAAGAGCCCCTGGACAGTGCCGACCCAGACCTGGCGCTGGCTCTCCAGGAGGGCCAGGATGCCCCCCGGGGCCTGGGCCATCCGTTCCAGGGCGCCCCGGGTATGGGGCTGGCCACGCCATCGGGCCAGGGTGCCCCGGGAGGTGCCCAGCCACAGCCCTCCGCTTCCCTCCTGGGCCAGGGCCTCCACGGTGCCGTCGATCTCTCCCCCTGGCTCCACAGGCCAGCGGGTCCACTGGCCGTCGTAGCGGGCCAACCCCTGGTCGGTGCCCAGCCACACGCTGTTCTCCGCGACCAGGACGGCCCGCACATCGTTGGAGAGCAGGCCGCCATCCTGGGTGTATCGTTCCCAATGCCAGGCTGGGGTGCTGGGTTCGGGGACCTGGGCCTGGACAGGGACGGCCATCCACAGGAGAAGGACCCCGAGCCACGTCCAGGGTCTCCACCCGCGCAGACGTGTCATGGGCCGGGGGCGGTCTCTCCGTCGATGGGGAGGGGCATCCGGGGTAGGCGCAGCCGCTCTCACCTTCGCCTCGCGATCCAGGGTGGCTTCACGATTTTCAAAGCCCGCGCGCATCAATTATACATGCCACGGCCTGGGGAGCAAACACATTCCATGGTCTACTGGAAATGGTCCACTGGAAAAGGGCGGCGTGGATCTAGACGGCCACCGGGACCGGGCGTCCTCCCTGTTCCAGGCTCTGTTGGCCCGCCTCCAGGACGGCCACCACCCGGAGGCCGTCCTGGGCGTCGGCCTTCGGGCGGGTGCCGGCCCGGATGGCCTGGGTGAAGTCCTCCAGCTCCAGGCGCAGGGGTTCCCGCATGTCGATGCGGGGGATCAGGATGTCCCCGGTGTGGACCTTGAACTGGTACTCGCCGTAGATGGGATCTCCCTTTCGGTACACGCCCTTGTCGTAGACCCGGATCTTGCCCTCGCTGCTCACATCGTCGTACACGATCATCTTCCGGCTGCCCACGATGGTCATCTCCCGCTGTTTGCTGGGATCCAGCCAACTGGTGTGGATGTGGCACAGGACGTTGCCTGGGAAGTGGAGGGTGAGGAAGACCACATCCTCCACCCGGCCGTTCAGCCAGGCGGCTCCCTGGCAGGTCACGGTCTCGGGCATCTGCTCCAGGAGGAAGAGGGCGATGGAGACGTCGTGGGGGGCGATGCTCCACAGGGCGTTGATGTCGCTCTGCACCCGGCCCAGGTTGACCCGACGGCTGTAGAGGTAGTACACCTGGCCCAGCTCTCCCCGGCGGATGGCATCGCGGATGTACCACACCGCGGGGTTGTACTCGAAGACATGGCCCACCATGAGCACCCGGCCTCGAGCCTGGGCCTGGGCCAACAGGCGCCGGGCATCGGCCAGGGTGGTGGCCATGGGCTTCTCCACGAAGACATGTTTTCCGGCCTCCAGCGCGATCTGGGCCAAGGCCACGTGGGAGAGCGCGGGGGTGGCAATGGCCACGGCCTCCACCCGGGGGTCCGCGAGGGCCTCTGCCAGCTCGGCCACCACCTGGGTTCCCGGGTACAGGTGGGCCGCGCGGGCCCGGGCGGACGCGTCGCGGTCCACCACGTAGAGGAGATCGGCCTGGGTCATCTCCGCGAAGTTCCGGGCCAGGTTCGGGCCCCAGTAGCCGAAGCCCACCAGGGCCACGCCCACGGGGTGTTGCCCCTCCGATACAGGGACCCGGGCAACGGCCTTTTGGATCTCGGTCATGGGCACATGTTTCCTTTCCCCACAGGATCTCGACCGGACATGGAGGTATCCCGACGTCCCTGCCCGCTGCTCAGGGCGTGCCTTCCACCTGCCGGACCTCGAACCGGATACGCCCGATCCCACCGGTGATGGAGGGGCTGTCGATGGGCAGGCCCACCACTGCGGCCGCGGGGCGCAACAGGGAGGTCTCCTCCAGGGCCGTCCCCGGGGCCGCGCCCACCACCCCCACGAAGGCATGGGCCCAGCGAAAACGGCCTCGCAGGTCCGTGGCCACCCCGAGCTCTTGGAGGGCCTGGACAGCCTCCTCGTCCAGCCGAAAGCTGGCCTCGTCCTGGACCGCGCCCGCGATGATGGTTCCCGGCGGCCAGCCGCGGATCCACTTGGCCAGGGCCGCGGAGGCCTGGGGATCGCCGTGGGTGTCGAAGACCGCGCGGTCCAGCACCTGGGTCTGTTCGTCCAGGGCCACCAGGTTGTAGCCTCGCCGGCCCAGGGCCACGTCGACCCCGGCCATCCGGTCGTTGGTCACGTAGAGGTGGGCGAAGTTCCCCACCTCCTCGCCTGCGCTCAAGGCCACCACGGCGTGGAGGGGCGGCAGGGCGACCCCGGTTTCCCCAATGGGGTGGGAGCGGCCCCGGGTAGGGAGATCCATCCAGGTGGGGTGGGCCCGGAGATCCTGGAAGGCCAGGGTGAGCCGGTCCACAGGCCGGGTGGCCACTCCTGGGGGGATCTGGGCTCGGATCACCTGGCGCTCGCCCTGGGCGGCCTGGGCTGCCCAGGGCAGGCGCACGCCGTTCAACTGCAGGTCCACCAGGGCCGCAGGACCGTAGACGGTCAGGGTCAGGGTGCCGCCTGCGGAGGGCAGGCCCAGCAGCAGCTCTGGACGGGCCCGAGTCGCATAGCGGACACGTTCCTGGAGGCCAAATCGAGACCAGCCCTCGGCCAGGTAGAGCCGACCGAACTCCGTGGCCGGCTGGATCTCCTGGACGCGGGCGGGCTGCGGGGAGCGGGTCGGGTCCTCCGCCAGGACCCGGTACAGGCGGATGGTGCTGGGCGCCCCGGTCCAATCCGGTCCCTGCCAGGTCTCCACCAGGGCTACGGGAAGCACCTCCTCCACGAAGCGGACCAGCGCCGGCGGCGACCGGTCCACGTGGAGCAGCACGTAGCGCACGTCCAGGAAATCCAACACTGTCTGGGCCCAGGCCCGGTTCCGGGCCACCATTCGGTCCCACTGTTCCTGGACCACCGGCGCCAGGTGTGGGCGGTCCGCGTTCATCACCTGGATGAGGTCGCCCAACAAGGGGGCCTCGGTGAAGTACTGGAACTTGTAGGCCGGATTGCGGCTGGTGTTGCCCCCCAGGCGTCGCTTGCCGTGGACTGTCTGGTACCACTGCTGCATCATGATCAACACGTCGGAACGCCCCAGGACCCGGGCGCCGTTGCGCCAGCCTGTGGGCAGCTCCAGGATCGCGAAGTCGCCGGGTTCCTGGGCCAGGCGGCGATAGATCTGGGGGACCCGGAAGTCGTTCAGAGGCAGGGGGATGGCCAGATGCTCGAACAGGAAGAGGAGCGTGAAGAGGAGAAGCACCGATCGGGCCGGAGCGAGCCGCCCCAGGGGCCGGAGCCGCTGGGAGCGCAGCAGGGCGTGGAGGCCGAAGGCGGCCAGCACGGCTGTGCAGAGGAGGAGCATCACGCTGTACCGGCTGGGGTAGCGGTTGCCGCTGAAGAAGGGCAGCTGGCTGAGGAGGGCAAAGGGGCCGGGCACCGGGGTGGGCCTTCCCATCACCCGCACGTTGGGTCCCAGGGTCAACCACCCGAAGGCCAGGCCGACCAGCGGCCAGAAGAGCCCTTGGCTTCCCCACTGCCGCACCAGGTACCGCCCTCCCAGGAAGGCGGCCAGGAGCGCGGTGTAGCCCAGGTAGATGTGCTGGCCCTTGTCGTTGGGGAAAGGCAGCTCGGCCACCCAGCGGCCCCACAGGGGGTGGAGACGGGTGGGCACCAGGTAGCCGGCCAGGTCCGCGCTGAAGATGTCCGCGAACCCGCCGCCGCGGGCGAAGAAATCCCCCTCCGCCCGCAGATCGGGGATCATGGCCCAGAGGAAGGGGGCCAGGGCCACCAGGGCCACCAGACCGATCCCGGCCAGACGGAGCCAGGTCTGCCCGCGGCGAGACCAGGATCTCCCTCCCTGGAGGGTCAACGGCTCTCCGCCCAACAGGATCCAGGCACCGTAGAGCCCCGCGAAGACCGCCAGGAAGGACGCGTAGGTGAGCTCGGCCCAGGCCTGCAGTCCGAAGAAGAGGCCGGCCATCCAGAGATCCCGGCTTCGACGAGAGGTCCCCGCCCTCAGCAGGTAGAGCACCGCGAAGGGGATCCACTGGTTGCTGGCGATGTTGAACTGGCCCAGGCTGGCGTAGAAGAGCTTGGGGCCGGCGTAGGCGTAGACGATGCCGGCCACCAGGGCGAGGGCATGGACATGGCGGCTCGGGGAGCCGGCCCGGGTCAGGAGCTCGGACACCAACAGGTAGACGCCGTACCCGGCCAGCACATACGCGGAGAGGAGCACCAGGTTCGAGGCCCACACCAGGGACAGGCCCACCTGCAAGGGGATGCTGAGGAGGCCGTTCAGGAGGGTCAAGGTGTAGAAGGCCAGGTTCACGCCGATGGGGTAGAACATCCAATCCGCGTGGAAGACGTCGGGCTGGAGCTGTTCCACCAGTCGAAAGCGGATCCACCACAGGTTCCAGGCCAGGGCTGGGTCGTCGATGCCGTCGCCGGGGACGCGGGTGGCCATGTGCTGCACCAGGGGCCAGGTGAGCACCAGGGCCAACACCGTGTAGACGGCCAGGGCTACACCGTGGTGGCCGAGGGGGGATCCAAGGGCGCCGGGCGGTCGCTTCCGGGACATAGACACGTCCCGATTCTACACCTCCGGCCCCCTGGGAGCAAGCAGGGTCGGGCATATTTTCAGGATCATCGGCCAGGTGAGGGTTCCTGCCCACTGGGGGACGTCAGGGCAGGCCTTGGCCTGATGGACGTGTCCCACACACGTTCCAGAAGGGGTCAACCGGAGCCCACGAGAAACCGGAGCAGGTAGACCATCAGCTCCAGCAGGAAGAGGGCCAGCAGAAGCAGCTTCCACCAGCGGACGCCGGTCCGCCGGATGTAGATGGCATTGGCCACGCTGTAGCCCAAGGCCCCCCAGGGGCCCAGGTCCCCCTGGCCCAGGCTGCCCACCAGGGTGCCTGTCGCGCCCAGGAGGAAACCGCCCACCATGGCCC